>JBFFTZ010000037.1:0-13322 GCA_041571575.1 Gammaproteobacteria bacterium
CAACGGCAGCCTCGGCAAGCCTGACTATCCGCGCAAGGTCATAGGCCGCTGGACCCGGGTCTGGACCCCGTAGCTCGGACACGCGACCCGGCTCTACCCGGTAAAAAATTTTCCCCGGCGATATTTCTCGTCCACTTCGTTCACCGGCTGGCATTCCACCGCGCTGACCTCAGACATGGTCGATCCCTGCCAAAGCCATTGGGCGAGAGTATCCACCGCCCGGGCCTCGCCCACCGCCAGCACCTCTACCCTGCCGTCCGGCAGATTAATCGCATAGCCGCCCAGCCCCAGTTCCCGAGCCCGGGTAGCCGTGGTGGCCCGGAAAAATACGCCCTGTACGCGGCCACTGACAAAACAGCGACGCGCAGTAAGCTCACTCATGGGGGATAGCCTCAGGGCTTTTCCGATTCCCTGGTCTGCTCTGCGGTGCGCAGGGCTACCAGTGCCTCAGCTTTTGCCGCATTGGCCTCTTCCCTGGCTTCCTTGTATCGGCGCTGGGAAAGTTTGCTCTCTGCGTTGTGCAAAAGAGCCTGGGCACGCTGGAGGGATTCCGACGCATACTCCGCAGCGCCAGCCTGCTCAGCGGCATTCAGCGCCTGGCGGGCATCGCTCATTTCCTGCACAGGTGCCACCGAGCAGCCGGACAGGCCCGGCAACACAAGACTGGCAAACAGCAACACCGCCAATTTAGGCAAGGATCTGAGCATATTGGACAACACGATGTTCTATAACGTCAGGAAAGACAAGCAAACTAGCAAGCGCCCCCCTAGGCCGTCAAGCAAACCCGGTCTACAATGCCAGCCTTGTTTAGCCCAAAAGGCCAGAAGATGGTACGCATCTATCATAATCCCCGCTGTTCCAAGTCCCGAGCCACGCTTCAACTGCTGAAGGACCGGGGGCTGGATCCCCAGGTCATCGAATATCTGGATACGCCGCCTGACGCAAAAACTATTCGCAAATTGCTGGATAAATTGAATTTTTCTGCTCGAGATCTTCTGCGCAAAGGTGAGCAGGAATACCGCGACCTTGGACTGGCGGACGACAGCCTTGGGGATGAGCAAATTATCCAGGCCATGGTCAGCCATCCACGCCTGATCGAACGCCCGATTGTGGAAACCGAGCGTGGCGCGAGGATAGGCAGGCCGCCGGAATCCGTGCTGGAGGTACTCTGAGTGAGCATGGAAATCCTGGTCCTGTATTACTCGCGCAAGGGCACCACTGCGGAGCTCGCCAGGCAAGTATGCCGGGGCATTGAATCTGTCCAGGGGGTCTCTGCCCGCTTGAGAACCGTGCCACCAGTCTCGGCCTCTACCGAAGCGAGCGAAAACCCAGTGCCGGAACAAGGCCCACCCTACGCAAGCATGGACGACCTGGCCGAGTGTGATGGCCTGGCCCTTGGCAGCCCCACCCGCTTCGGGAACATGGCCGCACCAATGAAATACTTCCTGGACCAGAGTTCGGGCTTGTGGCTCAAGGGCGCGTTAGTGGACAAGCCTGCCGGTGTATTCACCTCCACAAGCAGCCTGCATGGTGGCCAGGAAAGCACCTTGCTTAGCATGATGCTGCCGCTTTTCCATCACGGCATGATACTGCTGGGCGTGCCCTACACCGACGGCAACCTGGGCAAGACCCGTTCTGGCGGAACGCCTTACGGTCCCAGCGCCTTTGCACCGGGCCCCGGACCCTCGAAACTAGAGAAAGAGGAAATCGCGATCGCCCGCCTGCTGGGGCAGAGGCTTGCCCAGACAGCCCTGAAACTGGGGGTAGCCAAGTGACGCCTCAAAGCGTGAAAACGCTAACCTGGTTCAACCTGGCATTGCTGGCCATCCTGTTGACGGCCTGGCCCACCAGCGTTCTCGAAAGCAAGGGAATCTGGCTTGGACTGGCCCTGGCGGCGCCCCTGCTCCTGCCCGCCTGGGGCCTGGCACGGGATAAACCCAGGGGGCTGCAGGGCGGGATTCTGTTGCAGGCGCTTTACCTCGCCATTGGACTGACCGAAGTCATTGCCAACGAGGCTGCCCGCCCATGGGCGGCCGCCACCTTGCTGCTGAGCCTGCTCTGCTGTGCCGCTTTGCTCGCGGTGCTGCGCCTGCCTCGCAAAACCCGATAATCAGGACGATTGCTGTTCCAGGATCATCCTGACAAAGGGAATGGTCAGGCGACGCTGGGCCGCCAGGGACTCTTTATCCAGGGTATCCAGAAATCGATACAGGCTGGTCATGTCCCGGGGAATTCGTTGCAACAAGTACCGCGCGGTTTCTTCCGGCAACTCAATGCCCCTGGCCCGAGCTCTTAAGCTCATTGCCGACACCCGCTGCTCGTCACTGAGTTCCGCCAATTCATAGACGCCCCCCCAGCTAAGCCTGGACTGCAAGTCCGCGAGGGAGAACGTGTATGCCCGAGGGCCACCGGTCGCGGCCACCAGCAACTGATTGCCCGAGTCGTGCATGAGGTTGAACAGGGAAAATAGCGCCTGTTCCCAGGCCGCGTCTCCAAGCACCGCATCCAGTTCGTCCAGGCACAGCAGCTCATGTTGCTCCCAGCCTCCCAGGGCATCCGGGCCCAGGTCGCGCAACTGATCCATGCTCAGGTAGGCCGCCTGCCTGCCCGCCTCCGTAGCAGCGATACAGGAAGCGCCAAGCAAATGGGTCTTGCCGCTGTGGGCCGGCCCGGAAATCCAGGCTACAGTTTGCTCGCCATGCAACGCAAAGTTCTTCAAAAAAGCGATGCTTTGCTCATTTCCAGCCGGGAAAAACGTGTCGAAGGTGCTGCGGTCCCGCAACACCAACCCAAGAGGTATCTGACTCACTGTTTTGCGCCCGGCCGGTTCTTGATCGCCTTGCGAGTCCACAAGACGATGTAATCCACGCCGCTGATAATCACGGTGCAAAAGACCACGTAGCCCAGGATGGTCATGGCTTCGGGATGAAAACTCAATCCGGCGGCGGCAAGCATGGTGCCGAACACGTAAATCAGCTGCAGGAAGGTATTCCACTTGCTGATCTGGGACGGCTCCCCATCCACCGTGCCGATAACAAAATGGTAGGCAATGCCGCCGGCCATGAGGATCAGGTCGCGCCCCACCACCGCCGCGGCCAGCCAGACTGGAATCAGGCCCATTACGGTCATGGTCACAAAGACGCTGACCATCAGCAGCTTGTCGGCCAGGGGATCAAGAATCAGCCCAAGGTGGGTGCGCCAGTCGAAGCGCCTGGCCAGGAAACCGTCCAGTCCGTCTGACAGGCCTGCCAGGACGAACATCAAGATAGCCGCCTCATACCTTTCCCGTACGAGACTAATCACAATCGGACCCACAAGCACGATGCGACCAAGGCATATCAGGTTTGGAATGTAACTTAACTTCACTTACCTATCCGATAGTAGAGGGTTTCATCCAGCCCCAGGGCCTGACCGCTGACCTGGACCAATGTTCTGTTCAGGGACATTGCCCGACGCAACACTTCCAGGCTGCTCCCCAAGGTCAAGTCAAAAACCACGTCATCTGCGCTGGCCTGGAATACCGTCACCGACTGAACCATGCTCAGTTCCCGCAGGTACGCCTGCACCCTGCCGTACTGTTGCACATCCTCAATGCCGATAATGTGCATCCGGACCCGCGAGGGCCCCGAGTCCAATTCGATCGCGAACTGCCGTGCAAACCAGTCAGCGCTGACCTGCACACCATCATCGATAGTTCCGTTAAACGCCTGGACCTGGCCATCAAAATGCAGACTCCAGCGCACCGACCAGTAGCCGGCGGCGTCACGCAATGCACGACCAATCAATACCGCATCGGGCTGATAACGCTCGGATCCCTGCATGACTCTGTCGTTAAACCCGCCCCAGACATCCGCGAATGGGACTGCCGCCATATCGACGCTGTCCATGATCGGGAAGACCACCGGCATTCCGCGCACCTGGGCAAGCTCCTCAAGAAATTCCTTGGCCTGGGCCGC
Source organism: Gammaproteobacteria bacterium (assembly GCA_041571575.1). Lineage (GTDB taxonomy): Bacteria > Pseudomonadota > Gammaproteobacteria > Steroidobacterales > BM003 > CAKZML01. The sequence continues at coordinate 3,957 of JBFFTZ010000037.1, forward strand.
CTGTTCGCCGCCCACCAGGGTCCGTGCCCCCGCACCATTGTCCATTGCCAGCCAAATCAAGGTCTTGGGCCGCTCACGACTCCACAGGGTCAGCTTGTTACTGGACAGGAAGCGCTCAATGACAGGGCCGTCAAAACTGACGTGCATGCGGCCATCTTCGAGGAACTGGTATTGCAAAACCAGTCGATTGGCATCCTCGATCAACTCGGCTATTCCTGCCTCATTGGCAATATCACGCCTGCCGGTGCTCCGCACCAGCACCCGGGCGAGGGCCTCCTGGTAGCCCTTCAGTCGCGCCGCGTAATCCCTGGCCTGGACCTCAACGGTCTCGCTATACAGGTCAACACGGGTAACCGCCACGGCGGTTCCCGACCAGATGGTCATGAAAACAAGCAAAGCACAGCTGTAGCCGAACAAGGTTCTGCGCGTGGGTACCATCACAGTGTCTCGTGTCCTCCAGGAAAAGCTCATGTAGAATACTACAACCCGCGGAATGGCTGTGGCCATTTCGGGCAAACCATTCAATTAAATTCCTCCTTCGGAACCTGACAACTTATGACCGGTAAGCCCTCTTTGACCTACAGAGATGCTGGCGTCGATATCGACGCAGGCAATGAGCTCGTGCAACGAATCAAACCCCACGTCGAAAAAACCCGGCGCCCCGAGGTCATGGCCAGTATTGGCGGCTTCGGAGGGCTGTTTGCTTTTCCGGTGGACCGCTACAAGGAACCGGTGCTTGTCTCAGGCACCGATGGAGTGGGCACCAAGCTCAAGCTCGCGCTGGACATGAACGTTCATGACACCATTGGCTATGACCTGGTAGGAATGTGCGTGAACGACGTGCTGGTGTGTGGTGCGGAACCCCTGTTCTTCCTGGACTACTACGCGACCGGCCACCTGGACGTGGACGTTGCCGAAGCGGTGGTGGCCGGTATTGCAAGAGCCTGCAAGGATTGCGGTGCCGCGCTGGTCGGAGGCGAGACCGCCGAATTGCCAGGCATGTACTCGGGGGGTGATTACGACCTGGCCGGCTTCTGTGTCGGAGCCGTTGAGCGCAGCGAGATGATCACTGGGGAAACCGTCGCTACAGGCGATGCGCTGATTGGCATCGGATCTTCCGGCTGCCATTCAAACGGCTACTCACTGGCTCGCAAGGTCGTTGAAACCAGCGGAGCCAGCCTGGATACGCCCCTGGGTGAAACCACCCTGGGCCTAGCACTACTGGCCCCCACCCGCCTGTATGTCAAACCGGTGCTGGAGCTGATGAAAAAAGTTCCCATCAAAGCCATGGCGCACATTACCGGTGGCGGCCTTCCTGAAAACCTGCCGCGGGTATTGCCCAAGGGCATCGGCGCACGAATCGACGGCAAGAGCTGGACCCGTCCGGAGATTTTCGCGTGGCTTCAGGAGCAGGGCAACATCGAGGATCGTGAAATGTACCGCACCTTCAACTGTGGTCTTGGCATGGTTCTGGTTGTGGACGCTGGAAAGGCCGAGCAATGCATCGCCGAACTTATTGGCCTGGGCGAAAAAGCCTGGCTTATAGGCGAGACTGTCGGCGGCAGTGACGAGGTTGAGCTGATCTAGTGAACGGTACCGCCTCTCCGCTGCAAATAGTGGTCTTGCTGTCCGGCAGCGGAACAACATTGCAGGCGATTATCGACGAAATACGGGCAGGGAATATCAACGTCGAGATAAAAGCCGTTATCAGCGATCAGTCTCAGGCCACCGGACTGACCCGGGCAGAGAACGTGGGCATTGAGACCTGCGCCCTGTCACCCCGGGACTATACTGATCGACAAGGTTTCGATCACGCCCTCGCCTCGTGCATCGACCGTTACAAGCCCCAGTGCATTGTGCTGGCAGGATTCATGCGCATCCTTGGCAAGAGTTTCGTAGAGCGCTTCGCGGGCAAGATCCTGAACATCCATCCATCGCTGCTGCCCAGGTTTCGTGGCCTGGATACCTACGCAAGGGTGCTGGAAGCCGGTGATGCCGAGCATGGCACCAGCGTGCATTTTGTTACCGCCGAACTCGACGGCGGCCCGCTGATCATGCAGTCCCGGGTAAAAGTGCTGGACGGAGACAATGAAGAGTCGCTTTCAGCTCGCGTTAAGGAACGCGAACGCAAGATGTACCCGGCTGTACTGGATATGATCGCCGCGAAGCGGATAGAAATGAAAGACGGTCAAGCATGGCTGGATAATCAGCCACTGGATCACCCCCTTGAGTTTGACCCCTCAACATAATTTTAGATGCCTATGACTGTAACAAGAATCCTGGCACTGGCGCTTGCCCTGACAGGCGTAAGCAACCTCTCCTCAGCGGCTGAAATCAGCATGCCGCTGTATTCTGTCGCGTACACCGCCAGCTACCGCTTTGGCATTCTGACATTTACCGCAGACACCGAGACCACCATCAGCTGGAATGACGAGGCTGGTGAGTACGGCTACGACACCAGTTTTGAAGCCAATGGCCTGGCGGCGCTGAAGTTCCCAGGCATGGCCAATGACCGGGGCCGATTCAAGCTGGATTGCCGCGGTATTGTCCCGGTGGAAAACCGGCGGGATGACGGCTCCAAGAAACTGGACGAGGATGTGTTCACCGCTTTCGATGCCGACAACCACAAGGCCACCGTAAACTACCAGGGCGAGACGACTGACTTCGATCTGCCACCGGGCACCGTGGACCCCCAGATTTTGTCACTGGCAGTAATGCTGGATATGCAACAGGGACTGACTCTGGGAACCTATACCGCGCTGGACAGGACCAAGATAAAAACCTACCCGTTCAAGGTAATCGGTGAGGAAGAACTGGAGACCAAAGTGGGCAAGGTTTCCACAGTGGTGCTCCAGGAAGGCAAAGACAATGATCGCCGCACTCGCATAGTCTGGGTTGCTCCTGAACTGGGTTACCTGCCGGTGAAAATCCAGTACAACCGCAAGGGCAAGACCCAGGCCATCATGGACATCAACAGCCTGGCCCAAAACGGACGGGGTCCTGCCGTGGAATGCGAAAAACCGGCCTCCAATGCCGCTCCGCCGGCAAGCGACTAGGTCGGGGTATCCTTTCGCAGCCGGTATGGACCCGAGTCTCGTCGACTCAGGTCTGGGGCAAGGTCACGCCGATCTGCCCCTGGTACTTGCCACCCCTGTCCTTGTACGAGGTCTCGCAGACCTCATCTGATTCAAAGAACAACATCTGGGCAACACCCTCGTTGGCATAGATCTTCGCCGGCAGCGGTGTGGTATTGGAGAATTCCAGGGTTACATGACCTTCCCACTCCGGTTCCAGCGGCGTTACGTTCACGATGATCCCGCAACGCGCATAAGTGGATTTCCCCAGGCAGATGGTCAGTACATTACGCGGAATCCGGAAGTACTCCACGGTGCGCGCCAGGGCGAAAGAATTGGGCGGAATGATGCAGACATCCGCATTAACGTCCACAAAGCTGTTGGCGTCAAAATTCTTTGGATCCACCACCGCGGAATTGATATTGGTGAAGATCTTGAACTCGCCGGCACACCGCACGTCATAGCCGTAGCTTGAGGTGCCGTAGGAGACGATTCTTCCTTTCTCGTTTGTCCTGATCTGACCGGGCTCGAAGGGCTCAATCATTCCCTGTGCGCCGGCCATGCGTCGAATCCACTTATCTGATTTTATGCTCATGTAATCAACTGTTTTCTATAGAAATGTTAGGGAACAGGCGACTGTAGTCGCGGCCTTGCGCTGCCAGTTTGGCTGCCGCGCTGCGGGCGATCTCGCGATAGCGCAGCGCCAACGGTCCGTCCGGGTCCGCGACGACCGTGGGATGACCCGAGTCAGCTTCCTCACGAATGCGAATATCCAGAGGCAGCGAACCCAGCAGCGGAACATTGTATTGCTCAGCCATCGATGCGCCGCCACCGGTGCCGAAGATAGGTTCCTCGTTGCCACAGTTGCTGCAGATATGGGTGCTCATATTTTCCACCACACCCAGCACAGGAACGGACACCTTTTCAAACATTTTCAGTCCCTTGCGCGCATCCAGCAAGGCAATATCCTGGGGCGTGGTGACGATGATCGCGCCACTCACGGGCACTTGTTGTGACAGGGTCAGGGCGATGTCGCCGGTGCCCGGAGGCATGTCCACCACCAGATAATCCAGTTCGCTCCAGTTGGTGTCACCGATCAACTGGTTCAGAGCCGATGTCACCATAGGGCCTCGCCAAATCATTGGCTCCTCGTCATCGATCATGAAACCGATGGACATACATTCCAAACCGTAGGCTTCCAGGGGATCGATGGACTTGCCATCCGGGGTTCCAGGACGGCGACCGGACAAACCCAGCATTCGCGGCTGGGAGGGTCCGTAAATATCTGCATCCAGCAAGCCCACAGTGGCGCCCTCTGCGATCAACGCCAGGGCCAGGTTCACTGACGTGGTTGACTTGCCCACGCCGCCCTTGCCGGAGGCAACAGCGACGATGTTCTTGATGGCCTTGATCGGCTTGAGATTACGCTGAACGGCGTGAGAGAGGATCTTCCAGGCGATCTCCACCTGCACCTCGTTCACACCCTCCAAAGACCCCACAGCCTCGCGCGCCAGCTTTTCAAACTGCTCCCTGGCCCCTGCGGCCGGATAACCAAGTTCAATGTGAATCGAGGCAAGGCCCTGCTCGACCGTGGCCGACTTCACCCATTTCAATTCACCCAGGCTTTTGCCGGCATACGGGTCCTGAATTGCGCCAATCGCCTGCTGAACCAGCTTGTTTACGTCTTGCTCCATCGAGATACCATTAACCCTTACTGCGCCAAGTCAGCATGTCCGAAAGCACGAGATTGTACCCGAAACAGAGAAATCCTTACTATCCAATCCGCCAGGTCCCTTGCCTCAACCCTATGGACGGGTAAACTTGGTCGTCTGATTGAGACCGGTTCGACTTATAAGAGTTTGGTGGCTATGGCATAATTTGCCGAACTGTGGCCGGGTGGGTAAAGAGCCCGGGCCATGCATACCGCCAGGCGAAACAGGGACGCCTCGGGGCGCAAAACCAGTTAAATGAAGCTTGTTAAGGACATATTTGTGATGTGTAACCCACGTCCAGAGATCTTCAGTGAACTCGGCAGTCACGGCGAAGACCACGGCTGTTGCCAATTCCCGGGGTCACGCGGCTACTTATGCTGAAAATGTTTGGATCATTAAGAGCTGAAAAGCTCATTGCCCAGCTGATTGATAGCGCGGAGGAAGATTCTGCGCGGAGCAACAAGGCTGTTGAGGCCTTGACCAAGGTGGGTGGTGCTGCGGTGCCCAGGCTGATCGCCGCCCTGGAGCACAGCAACAAGAAAGAGACGGTACTGATTGTCGAGGTACTGTCCAATGTACTCAACGCCAAGACCTTGAGCCAGTTCGTAGAGGGACTGAAAAGCTCCAATCAGCGCATTATTTCCGGCCTCGCCTGGGCCATGAGCACCAACCAGCAATTTGATCCCAACAAGTTGCTGCCCCTGCTCGCTGATTCGGAGATAAACAAGGCCGGTGTCATTGTAGTTCTGTCTGCACATAAAAAGCGGCTGAATCTGCGGGATTTGCTCACAATTGTTTATGAACTTGAGCCCCAGCATAAAGCGGCCCTGTTCAAGATCATCGGGGAAATGGTCGATGAGTCCATGGTCCCCGAGTTGCTGAACCGGCTTGAAGGCAAGGACACCCTGGTGCGAGTGCACCTTATGACCATCCTGTCCAGGTTCAATATGCCTTCGGTACATCGGGCCCTGGAGAAACAACTCTCCAATCGCAACAAACTGGTCAAACAGGCCGCCCTCAGCGCCCTGGAAAAGGTCCCCGGCGGTGTCGACATTCAGACACTTTGCGCCCTGTTGCAGGATCCGGAACTGGACGTGCAGGACAAGGCCGTGGACGTGATCATCGCCCAGCGCCACCCGGATACGGTCAAGTACCTGGTTGAAGTCCTGAAGGACGAATCGGAATACGCCAGACGCTCAGCGGTCGAGGTTCTCAACGAACTCGGCGATGTGGACTCCATCAAGTACCTCCTGGATGCCATCAAGGACGAGGACTGGTGGGTTCGCTCCCGGGCCGGAGACGCCCTGGCAAAGATTGGCGGACAAAAGGTCGTGGAAGCCGTGCTGGTCCTGGTGCAGGACGAGGATGAAGAAATCCGGCGCTCGGCGGTAGAAATTCTCAATTCCACCAAGGATGAACGGGCAGTTAACCACCTGATCAACGCCACCGAGGACAAGGACTGGTGGGTGAAAGAGCGCTCTGCCGATGCCTTGGCTGAAATTGGTGACAAGAGGGCGATTCCGGCACTGAGAAAAATGCTTACCGGTGATCCGCGCTCTATTCCAGCCGGAATCAGGGCCCTGACCAAGTTGGGAGATCACGGTGCCGTGGATGACCTGGTGAAATTACTGGCCAGCCCGGAGAGGGAAATCAAGATCGAGGCAGTCAAGGCCCTCTCGTCGCTGTCGGAGGAGTCCCAGGCAAATACCATCCGGGCAAGTCTGGCCAGCTTGAACACCGGGCAGGACAGTTCCGTAAACAAGGCGGTGTCCTCGGCCATCTCGAACCTGGACGACCGCTTCTCCCCCACCGCTATTGCAGCCCGGGAAGACGCAGAGAAATTCGTGGAGCCAGCCAAGACCTTGCTCATCGACAGCAAGGATATCCAGGAAGTCATAGAGCAGCAGAAAGCGCCCAGCCTGGATATTTCCACCCTCAATCCCGGCGACATAGTGGAGGGGCGTTACAAGTATCTGCAGAAGATCGGCAAGGGCGCATTCGGCACCGTGTTACTGATGGAAGACACGGTCGTAGACGAACAACTGATCCTGAAGTTCTTGAATCCCAACGTTTCTTCAGACGAGGAAATGTTGCAGCGCTTCGTGCATGAATTGCGCTATTCACGAAAGATCACCCACAAAAACGTCATTCGAATTTATGACTTCTTACACCTGGGCGGTCATTACGCCATCTCTATGGAGTACTTCCCGTCCCACACCCTGGGGCAGGAAACTGACGGAAAACCGATGCCAATCAGCAAGGCCGTGGGCTTCGCCATGGACATCGCCACCGGGATGGCTGTGGCTCACCAGGCCGGCATCGTGCATCGTGATTTGAAGCCCGCAAACATTTTGATTAACGATGAAGGCTTGCTGAAGATCGTGGATTTTGGCGTTGCCGCGGCTCGCTCCAGTGGAGACACCCAGCTCACCAAAACCGGTTATGTTATTGGCTCGCCAAAGTACATGGCACCGGAGCAAATCCTTGGTAAAAAGGTGGATGAGAAGGCCGACATTTACAGTGTTGGCGTGATATTGTACGAAATGCTTACGGGAGTACCTCCGTATACCAAGGGCGACCATATGTCGGTCATGTACCAACATGTCCAGGGCAATGCCCAGACAGCAAGGCAGTTGAACGCTGAGATCCCGGAAGAACTGGATTCTGCAATCTCAAAGGCCATGCGGGTAGATCGGAGCAAGAGATACGCCTCCATGGACCAGTTCAAGAAGGCGATAGAAGCATTTAACTAGCCGTTCCTGGTTGTCACTGCGATGCCAGGTGCGGCACAGGGTGACAAATGGCTAGACTAGACTCATTTCTCAAACTCGGCTTGGCCCAGGGCTGTTCAGATGTTCATCTGGCAGTGGGCATTCCCCCAATGCTTCGAATGTTCGGCGAACTCATGCCGATCAAGTTCCGCGACTTGAGCGAATCGGAGCTGGAAACCTATATCTACGAAGTACTGACTCCCAAGCAGAAGGATTGGTTCGACGCCGGACAGGACCTGGATTTTTCCTATGTCTCCGAAGATGGCGGCCGTTACAGGGCCAATATCTACCGCAAGGAAACTGGCCTGGGCGCCACCTTCAGGAATATTCCTGGCGACATCCCTGTCCTGGAAAATCTCGGACTACCTGAGGTCGTGCCGAAATTATGTGACTACCACCAGGGTATGGTGCTGGTTACCGGCTCCACCGGTACCGGCAAATCTACTACCCTTGCGTCGATGATTGATTTCATCAACACCACTCGCTCGGTCAACATCATCAGCCTCGAGGACCCTATCGAATTTGTGCATCGAAGCAAAAAATCGCAAGTAATCCAGCGTGAAGTTGGCACCCATGTCCCCAGTTTTGCAGAAGGGGTGCGCGCCGCTATGCGTGAAGACCCCGACGTTATCCTGGTTGGCGAACTGCGTGACGCCGAAACTATTTCGATGGCCATGACCGCTGCCGAGACTGGACACCTGGTCCTGGGAACGTTGCATACCACCAGCGCAGTTAAAACCGTGGACCGGATCGTGGACGCCCTGCCTTCAGACGAGCGGGAGCAGACCAAGAGCTTCCTGTCGCAAAGCCTGCTTGCGGTGCTGTCACAGTTCCTGATTCGGACCCCGGACGGTCGCGGTCGCAAGGCCATTGTTGAAACCCTGATAATGACCAAAGCCATTGCCAAGCTAATCATGACTGATCAAACCCACCAGATTCCTGCGCAATTGCAGACCGGGCGTGACAAAGGCATGCAACTGCTGGATCAGTCCTTGTTGCAAGCGATCCAGGCCAAGGAGATTGATCCGGATGACGCCTACAATTATGCGGTGGATAAAAAGCAGTTCCAGCGATTCGTTACTGACACATCAATTCTTCCCAAGGTCGACCTGGTTGATTCCTGAGCAGGCATAGGAGAGGACACGTGGCAGCAATAGACTCATACCTCAAGCGCCTGGTCGAGAACGGCGGCTCGGATTTGCACTTCCTTGCGGGTGATCCACCGCGCGTTCGTGTTAACGGTGACCTGAGACACCTGGAAGATGCCGCGATTGAGCCGGCTACGGCGAAGGAAATGCTGGAAGAAATTCTACCGGCGACAGCGCGTAAGGCACTGGACGAACACGACGGTGCCGACTTTGCCCATGAAATCGCGGGCATTGGACGTTTCAGGGTAAATGTGATGCGCCATCTAAATGGCCTGGGCGGCGTATTCAGGGCCATTCCCTCTTCTGCCAAGACGCTGCAAGAACTTAACATGCCCAGCGTGATCTACAGCCTGTGCAAGCACAAGAGCGGCTTGATACTGGTTACCGGGAAAACCGGCTCGGGCAAATCCACCACCCTGGCTGCAATCCTTGATGCCATTAACCGTCGAATGAAGGGGCATATCCTCACTATTGAGGACCCGATCGAATTTATACATCCACGTCGCAACTGCCTGATCAGCCAGCGAGAAGTCGGAGTGCATACGAAGTCTTTCGCCGCCGCTCTGCATTCGGCATTGCGTGAAGACCCTGACGTGATACTGGTGGGCGAGCTGCGTGACCTGGAGACCATGTCTATTGCCGTTACCGCTGCCGAAATGGG
>JBFFTZ010000038.1:0-13289 GCA_041571575.1 Gammaproteobacteria bacterium
ACTGGGGTCGCAGCACCTGGCCTGGGCCAGCCATGGGGAAAAGATAGAAAAGCACGACCAGGACGGTAAAGATCAACAGCGCCGAGCTTTCCAGTCGAAACCGGTCCTGGCTGAAAAGGATTAGCGCAAGCCCAGCCAACGCTAGGGCGGCCACCGCATGCCAGTCTGGAATCGAGGGTAACAAGCGACCGGCCTCCTTTGGCTATATCGGTTCAGCAGCTGGACTGGCGACAGAATGCAGAGTTTATCTCCCCCTGTCGAGGCCAGGAGGCGCTCGGGGCCTCGGATTGTCGTCCCGGGGGCGGGATTCTTTGGGTGCACTTGCTATAGTAGGCGCTAATAAAAAGTCGCAGAACAGAAACCGGATGCCGGGAAATCTGGCGGGGCAAAACTGCCAGAGAAGCAAGCAAGGCCGGGGAACAAACAGATCCGCCGAATGCATAGACGAGGAGTCACGCAGATATGGACTTATCCAACGCCACCATTAGCCAGATAATGATTCCCGTGGATGACTTTGAGAAAGGCGTGGAATTTTACCGTGACGTGCTGGGAATCCCCCTGCTGTTTACTGCGCCGCCGAATATGGCGTTTTTTCAGTGTGGCACGGTGCGGCTGCTGGTGGGCGTACACGGAGGAACAGGTGGGGTTTCCCGGGGCTCGGCGGTGTATTTTGAGGTGGATGACATCCAGGAGACCTTCGAGTCGCTGGAACGCAAGGGCGTGAGATTCAAAAGCCCGCCCCACGTGATTCATCGCAGTGGCGGAATGGAGATGTTGCTGGCGGACTTTCGAGACCCGGACGGTAACCAGCTGGCTCTGATGTCCCAGCAGCCGTTTGCGGAAGCCACCGAACAGTCCTGATTGGTGCCCGGGGTTCCGGGCTGGAAAGGGGAGAGAGCCGGATGGCAAAGGCATTGGGGCTTGGCGGAGTTTTCTTCAAATCATCAAATCCCCAGCAACTGGGGGCCTGGTACAAGCAATGCTTGGGAATGCCCGTGGATGAGTACGGGGCGACCTTTGCGCCCGGGGATATCCCGCAGGGCGGATTTACCGCCTGGTCACCTTTCCGGGAGGACACAGGGTATTTTCAGCCCTCGGCAAGAGACTACATGTTCAACCTGATCGTGGATGATCTCGAGGGCTGCCTGGCGCAGGTCCAGGATGCCGGCGGAACCCTTGTCGGGGGAATCGACGAGCACGAATATGGCCGGTTTGGGTGGTTTATCGACCCGGAAGGCAATAAAGTGGAGCTTTGGGAGCCTCGCAAAATCGGGGCCTGATACCGCGCAGACTGTGTTTCAGGGCCGTTCAAGACGCGCCCCGGGGTTCATTAGTCTGCGCATTTTTTGGAGATTTGAATGATTATTGAAGACAAGCGAGCGGTATCCATCCATTACACCCTGACCAATGAGCAGGGCGAGACGCTGGATAGCTCGAAAGGCCAGGATCCGCTTCGTTACCTTCATGGTGCAAGCAATATTATTCCGGGCCTTGAGAACGCGCTGGTTGGCAAGGCCACAGGCGACAAGGTTTCAGTTAGCGTGCAGCCCGAAGACGGCTATGGGGAGATCAATCCGGAAATGATCCAGATTGTTCCCCGCCAGGCTTTTGAAGGTATTGACGATATTCAGCCCGGCATGCAGTTCCAGGCCTCCGGCCCAGATGGCCAGACCCAGGTCGTGACGATTAAAGCTGTTGGCGAGGAAGGCGTTACCGTAGACGGAAACCATCCCCTGGCAGGCCAGGTTCTGAATTTCGACGTCAGCATTGAGGAAGTTCGGGACGCCACCGAGGAAGAGCTTGCCCACGGTCACGTCCATTAAGCCTGGATTGAGTTTGCAGCAGTAATACCGCGGACACCACCGCGCATCTTTTTGGTGCGTGGCGGTCTTCCATTGGAGGCCAAAGTGGGTATTGAAGCGGGAGACGCGGAACGGCCCCGTCTAATCATCGCTCTCCCCCAGGGCGAACCAGGCCCCTTTTTGGGCGAGGTTATTCCTTCCGTCCCTCGGGAGGAGCAAGCCAGTTGCGGGGACTGCCGTCCGGCAAGGGCGCTTGGTACATGAGTGACAAGCAACCAGACGATCACTGGGATCGGGTGTATCGGGAAAAGGCGCCGGATCAGACCAGTTGGTACCAGGAGGAGCCCGGGCTTTCCCTGGCGATGATTGCGCGGGCGGGCCTGGAGCCCGATGCGGCAATTATTGATATCGGCGGCGGCCGATCCTTGCTGGTTGATTGTCTGGTGGAGACCGGGTTCAGGCAATTGAGTGTTCTGGATATTTCCAGTGCGGCACTGGAGCAGGCCAGGCAGAGATTGCCGGCAGACGCCCCGGTGCGCTGGATCGCATCAGATATCGCGAACTATTACCCCGAGCAGAAATTCAGCCTGTGGCATGACCGGGCATTGTTTCATTTCTTGATCGGGCCCGGCGAACGGGACGCCTACAAGATGGCGCTGAGAAGGGCCCTTTTGCCTGCCGCCCAGGTGGTCATTGGAACTTTTGCACTGGACGGCCCCTCGCGATGTAGCGGGCTTGAGGTGGTCCGATACGACGCTGACTCCCTGGCGCGTGAGCTGGGGCCGGACTTTGAATTAATCGAGCAGCAGGGCGAGGTTCACCTCACGCCCTGGGGCTCGGAACAACAGTTTTGCTTTTGCCGTTTTCGCTACCGGGGCGGGGTGGGCGCCAAATGAAGCCCTGGCTGGTTTTGATCGGGTTCTTGCTGCTGAGCTTCCTTGCGGCATCCGTGGGCGCCGTCTACTTGCCGGGAGAATGGTATGCGGGCCTGGTCAAGCCTTTCTGGAATCCGCCGAACTGGGTTTTTGGCCCGGTCTGGACCCTGCTGTATTTGTGTATCGGACTGAGTGGCTGGCTGGTCTGGCGGCAAGCCGGGTGGCGCTCGGCCGCGCCGGCGTTTGTGGTCTATGGGCTGCAACTGGTGCTGAATGCCGCCTGGTCCTGGCTGTTTTTCGGCTTGCATATGCCCGGCCTGGCATTTATAGAAATCGTCGTCCTGTGGCTGAGTATTCTCGCCACCGCCGTAATGTTTTCGCGGAAATCATCGTCCGCAGCCTTGTTGTTGTTACCCTATCTATGCTGGGTGGGTTTCGCCGGCGCCCTGAACCTGGCCTTGTGGCTGCTTAATCGTTGAACGTTGCCCGGGAGCGTACTCAGGCGTGAAGAAAAGAGATAACAGGCTCGTATATTCCACAGACCAGGGTCGGTTGTGTCCGGGCTGCGAGCAACCCGAGGACCAGTGTCGTTGCAAGGCGAGCAAGGCGGCGTCCGGAGGCGACGGTATCGTCAGGGTTCGCAAAGAAGTCGCGGGACGAAAGGGTAAGGCGGTAACGGTGGTTGCCGGCGTGCCCCTTGGTGACCTGGAACTACTGGGGCTGGCAAAGGACCTGAAAAGGCTCTGTGGTTCTGGCGGCACCTTGAAAAACGGCATCATCGAGGTTCAGGGTGATCACGTGGAAAAGATCATGGGCCACCTGCAGGGCAGGGGCTACAAAGTGAAGCGTTCCGGCGGATGACCGGGAAGATTTCGGACGACGCCAAGAAGGAGAGTGGTGGCGATGAGCGATGAGCGACTGATAGAAATTGAAACCAAGCTGGCTTACCAGGAGGACCTGCTGGAGTCCCTGAACAAGCTTGTGATCGGGCAACAGGATCGCATCGATATGCTGGAAACCGTATGTCGGCGCTTGCTTGATCGCATGAAGGACACCAAGGAGCCGGGAGAAGCCGGCGGTGAGCAGTATGAGGTTCCGCCCCATTATTGAGGGATTGCCGCCAGCCTGTCCGGGAATGGCACCGTGAGTGAGTGGCAGGTGTACGTTTTACGCTGCCAGGGTGGCGGGCTGTACACGGGCATCGCGACGGATGTGCAAAGACGCTTGTCCGAGCACCGCAGTGGCAAGGGCGCCAAGGCGCTGCGAGGCAAGGGGCCGTTATCCTTGCTGATCACTGTCCCGGTGGGTAATCGCAGCATGGCCCAGCGGGTGGAGGCGCGCATAAAGCGCCTGCCCAAGAGTCAAAAGGAGACGCTGGTGGCCATGCCTGCCATGATGCAGGAACTGATAGACAATGTTGTCCGGGACGTCGCGATGTTGAAAGACAGGCCAACGGACCAGGGCAGCGAGGCCGAGTAAGACCGGGAACCAACCAATCCGGCGGCGACCAAGAGGGGAGTATTTACTTGTCTGAGCCCGAAGACAGTGCGCTACGAGAGCGACTTGAGCGCTTGCGCCAGCAACTCCGGGATGAGCTCGTCGGGGGTAGTGAGGCGGGTGCCACCGTGGAACTGGACCAGGCCAGGGTGGGGCGCTTGTCCCGCATGGACGCGCTGCAGGCCCAGGCCATGTCCAAAGAGACCAGCCGTCGAACCAGCGTACGACTGGCGATGGTCGATGTCGCACTTTCGCGGATTGATTCCGGTGAATACGGTTATTGCGACCAATGTGGTGAATTGATCAATCCGCTGAGGCTGGACGTCGATCCTCTGGCGACGCTATGTATTCAATGCGCCAGCCTGAAAGAGTTATGAGAAGAATTCGAAGATCCGCCTCATTCCGAGAGGAAATTTTATGAGTGACAAGGACAAGGCGTTGCCGCCCGACAGGCTGGAAGAAAACCTGGATCCGGAGGATTGGGAGGCGACCCGCGCCCTGGGCCATCGCATGCTGGACGATATGCTGGACTACATGAAGACGGTGGCGGAAAGGCCGGCATGGCAGGACGTACCGGAACAGGTGGCGGCGCGTCTGCGTGAGCCATTGCCCCGTGAGTCCGCTGATGAGTCCCAGGTTTACGAACAGTTTCAGCGCGATGTCTTGCCTTATCCATTGGGCAATATTCATCCCCGTTTCTGGGCCTGGGTGATCGGCACCGGAACGCCGATGGGCGTGTTGTCCGAATTACTGGCCGCCACAATGAATCCGAATATGGGGGGTGGCGTGCATGCGCCGTACCTGGTGGAAAAACAGGTGCTTGAGTGGATGCGCGAGATTTTCGATTTTCCCGAGGGCTCCAGCGGTTTGCTGGTGAGCGGTGGGTCCATGGCAAACCTGGTTGGACTTACTGTTGCCAGGCACGTCAGGGCCGGATTTGATATTCGCAAAAAGGGATTACATGGCTCGCCAAAACCCCTGACGGTATACGGATCCACGGGAATGCACTCCTCGGTGCAAAAGGCGCTGGAGTTGATGGGCATGGGGTCCGGCGGTCTCAGGCTGGTGGAAACGCGCCCGGATCACAGCATTGATGTCGAGGCGCTGGGACGCATGCTGAAGGAAGATCGCGCCGCCGGTATGCAGCCAGTATGTATCGTGGGCAACGCCGGGACGGTGAACACCGGTGCGGTGGATGATCTGGATGCCCTGGCGGATATTTGCCAGCAGCAGGAACTGTGGTTTCACGTGGACGGAGCATTTGGAGCCTGGGCTGCAATTGTTCCCGAGCGGGCCGAACAAATGCGCGGCATGAGTCGCGCCGATTCCCTGGCCTTCGACCTGCACAAGTGGCTGTACATGCCCATCGAGATAGGCTGCGTCCTGGTCCGCGAAAACAGGCAGCATCGGGATACCTTTTCCTTGACGCCGGATTACCTTGAGCAGACCGTCCGGGGCGTAGCGGCAGGCGGCAACTGGTTTAGTGAATACGGGGTGCAGCTAAGCAGAAACTTTCGTGCGCTCAAGGCTTGGATGTCCCTGAAGACCTACGGCATCGATAAATATCGCCGTCTTATCAGGCAGAACATGGAGCAGGCTGTCTACCTGGGCGAACTGGTGGAGACGCACCCGCAATTACAATTGATGGCGCCGGTCAGCCTTAATATCGTAGTCTTTCGCTACTTGGCGGAAGCTCTTGATGAGGCGGGGCCCGACGAGTTGATGCTTGATGAGTTGAACAAGGAAATTCTTTTACGTATCCAGGAGCGGGGAATCGCCGTGCCGTCCGGCACGAGGGTTAACGAACGTTACGTGATCAGGGTGGCCCATGTGAATCATCGAACCCGCTATTCCGACATGGACTTGTTGGTGCAGTCGGTACTGGAAATCGGCCGTGAGATTACGGACGCCGGGCCCCGGGCAATATCCTGAATACAGGTTCCTTATGAAACATCCAAAACACATAGGCATAGTCGGTGTAAGCGCAGAGGGCGCCGCCCTGTGCTATCGAACCATTTGCGCCGAGGGGCCGGAAATAATGGGTCGGCACATGCACCCGGATATCACCATGCACACCTTTCCCCTGGGGCGCTACATGGCCCAGCTGGAAGCCGGCGGTTGGGGGCCGGTGGCGGGCATGATGCTGGATTCGGCCCGACGCCTGAAGGAAGCAGGAGCCCGGTTCCTGGTGTGTCCCGACAATACGGTTCACGAAGCCCTGGATATCTGCCGCGGTGATTCACCGCTGCCCTGGCTGCATATTGCCGAGGTGGTGGTT
This sequence comes from Gammaproteobacteria bacterium, assembly GCA_041571575.1. Lineage (GTDB taxonomy): Bacteria > Pseudomonadota > Gammaproteobacteria > Steroidobacterales > BM003 > CAKZML01. Next base: position 6,453 of record JBFFTZ010000038.1, read on the forward strand.
CAGGAAGGGCTTGGGCAGGGATACCGGAAGCTGGGAATCCTGGGCACATCCTGGCTGATGGAGGGCATGGTGTACGCCCGTCAATGTTCCGCGGTGGGTCTGCAAACGGCGATTCCAGAGCTGGAGCAACGCAAACGTATTAACCAGATTATTTTTGATGAGCTGGTAAACATGCGCCTTGAGGAGAGCTCCAGGGCGTATTTTTCCCAGGTTATTGAGACCCTCGCCGCCGGGGGCTGTGATGCCGTTGTGCTGGGCTGTACGGAAATCCCCCTGTTGGTCGGGCAAGGGGATTCTTGTCTGCCTGTTCTGGACTCCACCCGCTTGCTTGCCAAGGCCGCCTTGCGCCACTCCCTCGCCTGAGTTGATCGGGCTCCCGGTCGCTAATAGCTGACGAAACTGCCCCATAGAGGCACAATGCATTCATGTACCTGCCTGTCGCCCAAGTGATTGCCGGCCTCGTTTTCCTGTTTTTGGGGGGAGAAGCATTGATATCGGGAGCCTCCCGACTGGCCCTGAGGATGGGGTTTTCCGCATTGGTCGTCGGCCTCACGGTGGTGGCCTTTGGAACCAGCGCTCCCGAGCTCTTCGTGTCACTGGGTGCAGTCATGGACGGCCTGGATGATGTGGCGGTGGGCAACGTGGTCGGCTCGAATATCTGCAACATCGCCCTGATCCTGGGGCTGGCGGCAATGATACGGCCCATCCGGATCAACGCCCGGTTGATCAAGCTTGACCTGCCGTTGCTGTTAATGGCCACCGTGTGGTTGATCATAATCCTGCTGGACGATTCGGTGTGGCGCTGGGAAGGCGCCTTATCCATCCTGGGGCTTCTGGCCTATGTGGCGTTCAACGTCTGGGAGGCGAATCGGGAAGACGAACCGGTGAAAGAGGAGTTGCAGATGGCTTCTCCGCGGCCGGGCTGGTCCCTGACCAAGGACCTGGTGTTCATCGGTCTCGGGCTTGTGGCGCTCGCCCTCGGGGCGAACTGGTTTGTCACCGGCTCGGTGACCGTGGCGACGCTTGTCGGGCTGAGTCCGGCAGTGATCGGATTGACCATCGTCGCTGTCGGGACCAGTTTGCCGGAGCTGGCTGTCACCATCCTGGCCTCTCGCCGGGGAAAGGGCGACATCGCAGTGGGCAATGTGATTGGCTCCAACCTGTTTAATATCGGGGCCATCATGGGCATCACTTCAGCGGTTCACCCGGTGCAGCGCGGCGAAATTCTTTGGGCTGACATAGGCGTCATGCTGGGGCTGACCCTGGTGTTGGTGCCGATGTTGTTGCTGGGCCCTCGCCTGACCCGGAACCGGGGCGCCATCTTACTGACCTGTTACGTCGGTTACCTGGCCTGGCGCGTGCTTGTGATCTAAGGCCTGGCTCCAAATACCCCGTTCCGGAGCATGAATCAGCGCGCCGTTGAAGGATGGCGCCGGTACAGTTGAGAATTCTTGCCTTGCCAATCAGTCGGCTGGCGAGTGCCAACAGTGAACTTGCTGCGGTTTGCACGGCTTTGTCATGGGTGCGTAACATGAGGCTGAATTCGAAACCAACCGCTCGCCTGGATCAAGCTATGAGTGATACGTCTGACTACAATCGCGCTGCCTGGGACCGCATGGTTGACAATGCGAATCCCTGGACGCTGCCGGTAAGCGACGAGCAGGTCCGTGATGCCAGGAATGGTGATTGGAATGTGGTCCTTACCCCGCTCAAAGCGGTTCCCCGGAATTGGTTCGGCGAGCTTTCGGGGGCCAGGGTGTTGTGTCTTGCCTCGGCCGGCGGTCAGCAGGGCCCGATATTGTCGGCGGCCGGCGCCCGGGTAACGGTGCTGGATAATTCTCCGGCACAACTCGCCCGGGATGAAGAAGTGGCGAGGCGCAACGACCTGGATATCCAGCTGGAACTGGGACTGATGCAGGATCTCTCGCGTTTTGCCGATCAGTCTTTCGACCTGGTTTTTAATCCGGTTTCCAACTGTTTCACCGAGGACCTGGCTCCGGTCTGGCAAGAGGCCTTTCGTGTGATACGACCCGGGGGGCGCTTGCTGGTGGGTTGTTGCAACCCGGTACTGTTCGGTTTTGACCCGGATGCGACCGGTCCGGAAGCCCTGCAATGGAAATATCGACTGCCGTATTCTGATCTTGCCTCTCGCAGCCCCGAGGACTTGCAGCGACACATGGCCAAGGGCGAGGCACTGGAATTCAGCCACTCGCTTGAAGACCAGTTAGGCGGACAATTGCGCGCCGGCTTTATGATCGCGGACTTGTATGAGGACGGGGCCACGGACTGGGAACTGGCGGAATATTTCCCGCCCTTTATCGCAACCCTGGCTTTCAGGCCCTCCTGAGAAGGCTTGCCGGCGCTAGCTGGCGCTTCGCAATGTGGCTGCCAGCAAGTAAAGGAACTCAAGAGCGAGCGTGGCCCCGGCCAGCGAAGTGAGTTCCGCGTGATCGTAGGACGGCGCGACTTCCACCACGTCGAAGCCACGAATATCCAGTTCAACCAGGCCACGAACGATTTGCAGCGCCCGGTCGGAACTGAGTCCTCCGGCTACCGGCGTGCCTGTGCCAGGGGCAAAAGAGGGGTCCAGGCAGTCGATATCGAACGTAAGGTAGGCCGGAACATCCCCAACCCGGTCACGAATTCGACTGATGCACTCCGCGGCGTTGTGTTCATTGACCCAGGCGGCGTCCATGACCTCGAAAGGATGGTTCTTGCGATCATAGGTGGTGCGGATGCCAATCTGGATGGAGTTCTCCGGCAGCAGGAGACCTTCATTTAGTGCCCGAAGGAACATGGTGCCGTGATCGTATTCTCCGCCCTGTCCGTAGGTATCCGTGTGAGCGTCAAAATGGATCAACGCCATCGGGCCGTGTTTTTTGGCGTGGGCCCTGAGCAGCGGCAAAGAGATGTAGTGGTCGCCACCCAGGGTGATCAGGCTTTTTCCGGCCTGGATGACTTCCGTAGCTTTGCGTTCAAGGCTCTGGGTGAATCCTTTTGGGTCGCCGGGCAGGGCCGGGACATCACCAAGGTCTTCTGCGGTAAGAAACTTGCCCGCATCAAAGTCCCACGGCCAGCGGGTTTCTTCCCAGGCGAGATTTGCAGAGGCCTGCCGAATGCCCGCGGGCCCGGAACGGGTACCCGACCGGCCAGTGGTAGCCAGGTCAAACGGAGCGCCGAGAATCAGGGCCCGGGCAGAAGACATTGCCACGTCTTCACAATGGGGAAACCTCAGGAAAGTGGGGCAGCCGGTAAAAAGAGGAAGGTCAGAAGCCATTCGGGAACTCCGCCGAAACAGGTGGTGTGGGGTAGAAAATCGCAGCATATCACCAGTCCAGTCGCTATGCAGAGTCAGACTAATGTCAGGAGGGCTCCGTTTTACAGCTTGGTTTATGATGGTCTCGGCCCAGATTGCTGCGGGATCCAGTTGAGGGAGGACGAATAAGAATGAAAAACACAATTGTTGCCCTGATGTTACTCGCATGGGCCGCCCTGTTGGGACAGCCTTCGCTGGCGGTGGCGGATGAATTATTGCCGCTGGATGCTCAACGAGCGCATCTGTACCTGATGCGACCGGTGATGGGCGCCAACGAACTGTCTGTGGCGATTACCGTCAATGGCGAGCGGGTTCCCAGCCTGAATGTCAATGAGTACCTGGTGATCAGTCTTCCGCCCGGCAAACACCAGCTGGAACTGGCAGCCGCCGACGCCAACGTAAAAAAGGCATTGTCCATAGCCGGCGGGCAGGGCGCATACATATTTGTTGAGATGGAGTCCACGGCAATTGATTACGCCCTCGGCATCCAGGAGCTTGCCCGCGATATTGCCGGCCGCTACTTGATGCGCAGTGATTCCGCAGTACCGGTGCCGCTGGTTCTGGATGCCGGGGGAGCGCCTCTGGAGGCAGTTACTCCTGAAGCGGTGGTTCCGGTCGTGGCGGCCACGGCGGTTGTCGCGCCCCAGGCGGAAGGCCCTGGCCTTCCCTCGGGGATCAGCATAGTGACCCTGGGGGTGGAAAGCCTTGATCGGTCGGTCCGTTTTTATGCTGATGGCCTGGGCTTGTCCCTGTCTTCACACAGCACGCGGGACATAGCGTTCTTTGAATTGTCAGGGAGTTGGCTGGCCCTGTATTCCAGGGCGGAACTGGCCAATGACATAGGCGTTTCTGCTGGGCAATCAGGCGGTTTTTCAGGATTCACCCTGGCGCATAACGTGCAGGATAAACAGAGCGTTGATCGGGTGATGAAAATGGCGGCACAAGCGGGCGCCGAAATCGTCAAGCCAGCCCAGGAGGCCTTCTGGGGCGGTTACTCGGGTTACTTCAAGGATCCCGATGGGTTTTTCTGGGAAGTGGCCTGGAATCCGCACTTGCCGTTAGGTCGCTAATCACGGCGTTTCTTTCCCGAAAGCGGGGAAGCGAGGGCCACCTCCATGTGGCCCTGTCTTCCCCTTTTCGGCCCCGGTCCCTGGGGTCGGCAGGAATCTTCAGCCTGCACCGTTGATGTTGTCCGTGCAGAGTTCGGAGGACAACGCGAGTTTCATTCCAATGAGCCGAAAAAGTTGCGATCGGTTAAGCTAGTGCACATGTTTTCGTCTGACCGCTGCCCTGGTCGGGGCAATGGAGTGGTAAATGAAATACGTTGTTGAAACAGAAAAGTCGGTAGACCAGGCAGCCAGTGCGCTGGAAGCTGCCGTAGCCCGGCACAATTTCGGTGTTTTGCATGTCTACGACCTGAAACAGACCTTGCACGGAAAGGGCTTCGACCTGCCCAATGAATGCCGAATCTACGAGGTATGCAATCCGGCCCAGGCCCTGAAGGTCTTGAGCAGCGATATGGACATGAACATGGCGCTGCCCTGCCGCATCAGTGTTTACCAGCACGGCGGAAAGACCCGGGTGGGCATGGTGTTGCCCACGGCATTGTTGTCTTCCCTGTCTTCGGCGGAGGGCCTGGAAGAGGTCGCGGCCTTCGTCGAACAGGAAACCCGCGCGATGATCGACGAGGCCTGCCAGCCGGGCTAGTCCGGCTGAACAGGCTTCCCGGAGAATTTCATGCACCAGCACGGGGAAAACCACGGGCATTACAACCGCCTTTTTGCCATAGGCGTGGTGTTGAATGTCGTGTTTGTGTTGGTGGAAACCGTGGCGGGGTTTGCAGCCAATTCTCTAGCCTTGCTGGCCGATGCGGGCCATAACCTGGTGGATGTGCTCAGCCTTTTGCTGGCCTGGGGCGCTCACGCCCTGGCGAGCAGCAAGCCTACCCATCGGCGTACCTATGGCCTGCGTCGTAGCACCATACTGGCATCGCTGATCAGTGCGGTGGCCCTGTATGGCGCCCTGGGTGCCATGGCCTGGGAAGCAGTAGGAAGATTCCAGTCAGAAGCGCCGGTAGCGGGAAACGTCATGATTATCGTGGCGGCGGTGGGTATGCTCATCAACGGACTCACCGCCTTGCTGTTCGCCCGGGATCGCCATCATGACCTGAACATTCGTGGGGCGTTTTTGCACATGGCCGCCGATGCCCTGGTGTCCCTGGGCGTGGTGGTTACAGGCGTGGTGTTGATATACAGCGGCTGGCTGTGGCTTGATCCGGCTATTTCCCTGGTTATTATCGTAGTAGTTCTTGGGTCAGGCTGGAGTCTCCTGCGTGAATCCCTGAACCTGGCAGTGGATGCCGTGCCCTCTCATATTGATGCTCGCGAAGTGCGTGATTACCTGGAGAAACTGCCGGGGGTTGAGTCTATGCATGATCTGCATATCTGGGGAATGAGTACCACCGAGACGGCGCTCACTGCGCACCTGGTGATGCCCCAGACGGGAGAATCCTATGATGACTTTCTCTCCGAGACCGCGAGTGGTTTGGAGAAGCGGTTTGCCATCCACCACGCCACCTTACAGATCGAGAATGGGCAGGCGGAGAATGGCGAGGGCAGGTGGTCATGCGGCGCCGACTGTGATTCGGTAATGGCCGGGCCTGTATAGTAAGTGTGAATGCGAGGGGACAAGCGCGCCCGCCGCAACTGTTTACCGTTAACCCGTCGCAGGCATTGACGAAAGCCGCCACGGAAAATTTGAGATAGCAAATATGATCGCAAGGTCGCGAATTGTCGCCCTGGTTGCCGCATTGGCAGCAAGTTCCATGCTCCACGCACAGGCTCCGGCGGAGCCCGTGCCAGAGGAAGCGGCTGTGCCTGCCAGCATCGACCTGAGTGAAATCCCGGCTTCAGCGGAGCGTTTACTCGCTGATCTTGCCTTACAAGAAGAACGTCTTGGCGGTACTGATGTAGAGTCCCTGCTCGAGTCGGAACTCGAAGCACTTGAGGCCAAATCTCTCGACATCCAGAAAAACAAGTGGGCGTTGCGACCAGAAGGTTTTTCAAATCGCGCCCGGGGACTTTACAAGCAAAAATGGCAGAACTTGCAGGCCGAGCGTGATAACTGGGCCAGGAGCCTGGACAAGGAGGTTGCCAGCCTGCAAGCCAGGCGTACTGAGCTGAAGTCGCTGCAGCAAACATGGGAAGCGACTCTGGAAAAATACCCAAGAGACGAGCTTGCTGCAGGACTTAAGGAGCGAGTCGCAACCGTACTTGCGAAGGCGGCGGCACTGGACAAGAAATATGCGGATGCAATGAATCGACTGTCCGGGCTGTACCAGAAAGCCCAGCCGGGAAATGTGTTGATTCGCGATGCCTTGAAGCAGTTTGACCTGGTGGAAAGGCAAAGCATGTCGAGAATGCTGAGCGTCGATAGCCCACCGCTGTGGCAAGTCTTCGGCGAGCAACCTGAAGGCGAAGTCCGGGGCAAAGACCGGGCCGCATCGCCAATCGTCCCCGAGA
>JBFFTZ010000039.1:0-13079 GCA_041571575.1 Gammaproteobacteria bacterium
CTGGCGAAGGTGGTGGATCAATGAGCCTGTTTCAGGAACTAAAACGCCGCAATGTATTTCGGGTGGGGTTGGCCTATGTGGTTACTGCCTGGCTGATCGTCCAGGTGGCCGACGTGGCCCTGGATGCATTTGATACCCCGGACTGGGTAATGAAGACCCTGTTGCTCTTGCTGATTGTCGGGTTTCCCATCGCGCTGATCTTTGCCTGGGCCTTCGAGAAAACTCCCGAGGGTCTGAAACTCGAAAAGAACGTGGACCGCAGCCAGTCCATCACGCCGACCACGGGCAAGAAAATGGATCGGGGAATCATCGTGGCGCTTGCCATCGCCGTAGTGTTTTTACTGGTGGACAAGTTTGTATTGCAGGACGCTCCCGGTCTCAACGAGCAACCGCCCACGGGGCAGGCGTCAGTGGAGCCGCAACTGGCCCCTGAAGCCTCTCGCGATCTGTCCATCGCTGTGTTGCCATTCGTGGATATGAGCGAAGCCGGGGACAGTGCCTATTTTGCCGATGGTTTGTCCGAAGAATTACTGAACCTGTTGGCCAAGATCAAGGAACTGCAGGTCGCCGGACGGACGTCCTCCTTCGCCTTCAAGGGCCAGAACCAGGACCTGAGGATCATTGGCGAGCAACTGAGTGTGGAAAATATCCTGGAGGGCAGCGTACGCCGGGCCGGTGACAAGGTTCGGGTCACCGCCCAGTTAGTCAGTGTGAAAGATGGATATCACATCTGGTCCGAAACCTATGATCGTGAACTGACCGATATCTTCGCTATCCAGGACGATATCGCCCACCATGTGGTGGAGGCGCTGAAAATTGAATTGCTGGGCGCCCTGAGTACGCCGGTTAGCCAGTTCGAGACCTCCAGTGCCGAGGCTTACAACTTCTACCTCCTGGGCAAAGGCAAGCTCAGGGATATGTCGTTTGCATCCCTGAAAGTGGCGCTGAAGCATTTCCAGGATGCAGTGGCCATGGATCCGGCCTATGCGCCTGCTCACGCCGGTTTGGCCCAGACCGCATTCCGGTTATACGAGACCGGGGCTATGTCACAGAAGGAGTTTCTGATGCTGGCGCCTGGTGCGCTGGAAGAAGCCCTGCGCCTGGACCCGAATAATGTGGAAGCCCTGGCGACCCTGGGATCTGTGCGCGTAGCCGAAAATCGGTTTGAAGAGGCTGCACAGGCCTACAAGCGGTCCCTTGCCTTGAGTCCGAATAACGTGACGGCCCTGGCGGCCTATGGGGACGCCTTGCTGGATGCAGGTGATGTTGAGCAGGCCCTGGAAGTATTCCAGCGTGCGGCCCGGCTTAACCCACTTTCCGTGAACGACCAGTGGAACGTGGCCGACGCCCTGGAAAAAATGGGACGCTGCGACGAAGCCAAGGAAGTCTTTGCCAGGGTGCGAGTGCTGGACGAGTCGGATGCCTCGGGCTGGTATGGCGGGACTCGCTGCATGATTTGGGAGGGCAGGCTGGACCTGGCCGTACCCATGCAACAAGAGGCAAGCAGGCTGGACCCGGAGGACTTCGAGACCATGGGTGGTCTTGCCATGATCTACAGGCAGCTGGGGGCTACCGATGAAGCCAGGGAGTGGGCTGCCAGGGCCTTGGCCGAAGGCCCTCGAGAACCTTTCCCGATAATGGTCAGTGCCGAGTTGGAAGTCGCTGCAGGTGACTTGAATGCAGCCCAGAGGATTGCCGGGGATGCCCTGGCCGGTCGTCTTACCAACAGGCACGGCTCCGCTGACAGTTTCCTGGATATCGGTCTGGAACGGGCCAGGACAGGAAAGGACTACAATGAACTCCTCGAGTACGAGCAGTTTTACTCTCCCTTGCTGTTCGAGAATCCGCCGCGTTTCACGGCATGGTGGCAGGTGAATGCTGCGGCACGAATCGCCTACATTTATCGACAGCTTGAGCGGACCCAGGAATACGAGCGACTAGTCCGGGCCACCGATGATTACCTGGCCAGATTGCCAGCCGGCATGAAGCGGGCGTACCTGCTGGTGCCGGTGGCCAGGTTGCATGTCCTTGAGGGTAGGCCTGAGGCGGCCATAGAGGCGATGCAAAATGCGGCAGGGGGATTTATCTGGAACTGGTTCCGCCTGGCCGATGATCCGGTGCTTGCCCCCATCGTCGATGACCCGAGATTCAAGGCGGTGATTGCTGATATTCAGGCTCGTATGGCGGTACATCGTGAGAGCCTGCGCGAGAGTGACAGGGCTGAACCTTCCGCAGTGGCTCAGTAGCCTATGAACAATTTGTTCTCCCAGCTAAAGCGCCGCAACGTGTTCCGCGTAGGCGCAGCCTATGCGGTGGTGGCCTGGGTGGCAGTCCAGATCGGAGAGGCGGTGTTTCCGGCCTTCGGTGTGCCAGACGGATTGTTCCGCGGCATGGTGATCTTGCTGGCGTTGGGATTTCCCGCAGCGCTGGTGCTTGCCTGGGCCTTCGAGGTGACACCCGAGGGTGTGAAGCGTGAAAGTGAGGTTGGTCCCGAGCAGTCCATCACCCGCACGACAGGCCGGAAGCTGGACCGTTTCGTCATCGCGTTATTGATCTTCGGCATTGTCTATTTTGCCTTTGACAAGTTTTCTGCCTCAACCGATAGCACAAGCCAGCACTCGGCAGTTGAAGCCACTAGCGCTGCGCCGCCGCCCGCCGGCCCAGAGGCGGTGCAACAGGCCTCAATCGCGGTGTTGCCGTTCGCCGATCTCAGTCCCGACGGCGACCAGGAGTTTTTCTCTGACGGCATCTCCGAGGAATTGTTGAACCTGTTGACCCGGGTAGACGGTTTGCAGGTGGCCTCGCGCACCTCATCGTTCGCCTTCAAGGGACAGAGCCTGGGGATTGCGGAGATTGCCAGGGAGCTGGAGGTAAATCTCGTGCTGGAGGGCAGCGTTCGCAAATCCGGCAACAAGGTGCGTATCACCGCCCAGTTGATTGACGCTGACAGCGATCGTCACCTGTGGTCGGAGACCTATGATCGGGAACTTGACGACATATTCGAAATCCAGGACCAGATCGCCGCCAGCATCGTTCTTGCCCTGCGGAACACGCTGGGAGCCAAGCTGGACTCGGCAGCAGCCAGGGTCAAGGTGCCCACATCCAACCTGGATGCCTATTCGCTTTTTCTCAAGGCACGCGAATTATTCATCAAGCGAACCGAGATGAAAGAGAGCGTGGCTCTTTTTCGACAGGCGGTTGCCCTGGATCCGGGATTCGCCAGGGGCTGGGAGGGCTTGGCTGCGGCGTTGGTTGTTGCCCCGTCCTGGAGTGACGAGGGCAGTGGTGCATATGAAGAGTCCCGGCTGGCAGCGGAGCGCGCCCTGGAACTGGATCCGTCGCTGTCGTTGGCCTACGGGGTCTTGGGCCTGCTGGATGTAATCCTTGATTCACCCCCCGACTATAAACGCGTATTCGAGCAGTACACCAAAGGCATCGCAAATAATCCCAATGAAACGTCAGTGATTCTTTGGCAGGGAATGGAATACAACAAGGTAGGCTTTTTTGATAAGGCAATCGAGTCGTTTGATCGCTGTCTGAAAATCGACCCGGGATACATTAATTGCATGCGACAAAAGCTGCGATCCCTTATCTACCTGGATGACCGGGACGGGGCCATGGCTCTGTACGAACAGATCGTACGCACTGGATGGTCCACCAGAGATAGCTCTATCGCTCCATTGTTGTTGTCCCGTGGCGAGAGACTTGCGGCGATGCTGGCTATGCTTTCAGAGTTCGACTCCAAAGGTTTTCCTGTTGGCCTGGTGCTCGATGCCATGGAATCGCCGGGTGTTGATCACAGTGCTGTCTTGCAACGAATCGAAGGGTTCCTGAAAGGGCAGGGGGACAGGATTGAAGATTCTTCCTTTGTTCTTTTCGCTCTTGGGGTCCCGCAGCGGGTGGACCCGAATGCCACTCGTACGATGGGGGTCTGGAATCCGGGGTTTCCGGGCTTGAGAGGATCGAAGAACTTCAAACGGATTCTCAACGCCTGGGGGATTCCAGACTACTGGCGCGAGACCGGCTTTCCGCCCCAGTGCCGTCCCCTGGGTGATAAAGACTTTGAATGTGACTAGATCAGTAACTGGTTGGGAAACTGGCTAGAACTCGCCCTGGTTTTAAGCCCGAATTGTCCCGCGGAGACGTTTTGCCAACAACAACTCTGCGCTCGCGCTCGCCGGGGAAGTATAAAAACAACAAGGCCTACAGGGAAGGGACAGCAGCGTGAGCACAGCAACCGACATATCGGTATCGGAAGCCGACCAGCAATGGTTCGGTCATCCCAAGGGGCTGTTCTACCTGGCTTTCACCGAGGCCTGGGAGCGCTTTTCCTTCTACGGAATGATGGCGCTGCTGGTGCTGTACATGGTGAACCAGCTGTTCCTGCCCGGTCACGTGGAGAATATCGCCGGGTTCGCAGGATTCAGGACCGGTCTGGAATTCCTCATGGGCCCCTTGTCTCCACTGGCTATCGCTTCGATGATTTTTGGCTTGTACACCGGTTTTGTCTATTTCACTCCGGTGTTGGGTGGTCTGATTGCGGACCGTTGGATCGGTCAGCGCAACGCGGTGGTAATAGGCGCGTTGTTGATGAGCGCGGGTCATATCGCTATGGCATTCGATCAGACCTTCCTCGTGGCGCTGCTGCTACTGGTTCTGGGCTCCGGCTTCCTTAAGGGCAATATCTCCGCTCAGGTTGGGGCCCTGTATCCGCCGGATGATGAAGCCAGGCGTACACGGGGCTTCGCGATATTCAGCACTGGTATTAACTTCGGCGCCGTCTGTGGCCCCTTGCTCTGTGGCGCACTGGCCCAGTACTACGGTTGGCACTATGGCTTCGGTGTGGCGGCCGTATTCATGTTGGCAGGCTTGGCGACCTATCTGATTGGATATCGTCACCTGTCCCCAACGTCCGAGCGTCGCCGTGAGCTTGTCCAGCCGCTTTCATCGGCTGACTGGCGCATCATCCGGGTTTTGCTGGTGGTGATGGCGATAACGATCTTCCAGTCGACCAGTTACTTCCAACTTTATGGCGTTTTCAAAATCTGGCTGCAGGACCATGTGGATCTGGGTGTCGGTGGCATGACTATCCCGGTCCCCTGGTATCAGTCCCTGGATGCGTTGGTGAGCATTATCGCGGTACCTTTTCTTTTTGCGCTCTGGCGTCGCCAGGCAGGTCGCAGAGGTGAGCCCGGAGATCTGTCCAAGATTGGCATCGGTGCGTGGATTACCGTCGCCAGTCATCTTCTTCTGGTGGCCGGAATTTTTGCTGCGAGAGGAAACCCCATTCACCCGCTTTGGCCGGCCCTATGCTGCATCGGGATGGGAATTGGCTTTCTTTACTATTGGCCAACCTTGCTGGCGCTGGTGTCCCGTGCGGCGCCCGCCAGTGTCAACGCAACCATGATGGGCATCGCCTTTCTGTCCTTGTTTTTATCGAACATACTGGTGGGCTGGATAGGCCAGTTTTACGAACGCATGAGTCCGGAGTTGTTCTGGCTGATGCACGCAGGTATTGCCGTGGGCGGGGGTTTGTCGATCATGATATTCGGGGCACGGCTGGGCCGGGCCCTGGATACCGGGTCCCCTCAACCAATGAGATCATCAGCCATGACGGTCGAAATCGAATCCTAGCGGCTTCATCATGGGGTGCCTTATATTAATGTAGGTTATTAATAACCATATATATCTATATGAGATATAGGGGAAACATAGTCATTTCTAGCGACAAGAAACTTTTACCGGGTCTTAAGGATCGCTTAAGGTTAGCCGAATATCCTGTCTTCATCGTAATCCGGTTTGGAGACAGCGTTGACCTACCCACTGATTCAGGAATTCCCCCGCCGTGTCGCCCTGGCGACCTCATCGGCCTGCCCGGTTGGTTTCGACTTCCACGACGCAACGGGCGACCGTAGATCCGGCCTGGAAAGCTTCGGGCCAGAAGTTCGGCGTCATTATGGCTGTGGACACACCTACGCCGGACACGAACTGGAAACTCACCCTCGACTATGAATTCTAGCCCGGGCCCGTCGGGCCACGCAGCAAAGCCGCGCCAGGAGTTGCGTAAGACAAAACCATTTAGTAAAGACTGGATATTGGAGCTTTATCCCCAGGGTTTCTTTATGGTTTGTAGGTGTCCACTTGGGCGACCTCGATCGGCCCTGCCACGGTTCGCTCAAGGAAGTGTTCTTGCTTCTTCTTTACGAGCGCAGCGTTGCGTTCCATTAGCGATTCGTATTCTGGGCGATTCGCCAGGCGTCGGAATACAGTGTTTGCGTTCAGGAATGCACTAGAGTCTCCATCATTGAGCCACTTTTCAGTGCGCTGTACAGCCAGCTCGTGCTTATTATCCAGGACGGTAAACATCACCAATCCGAACCACTCGCAGGGGCACAGGTATTCGGCTTCCAGTCGCTGTTCGTAGCGCTTTCGACAGACGTCCATGACCTGGCCGGCTTCCTGTGCGTAGCCAGCCCGCTGTAAATCATCCGCAAAAAACGGTGAGCAGTGATCTCGCCAAGGGTGGTTTTCTGCATCTACCCTGGCAATGGTTCTGGCCATTAGCTCAGCCAGCTTGGGCTGGGCTGCGGGACCTTCAACCAGGTAGTAGAAGTGCCTGCCGATGTACAGCCACTCCAAATCCGGTTTTTCCTCTGCCAGGTGCTTGTCTACCAGGGCCTTGGCTTCTGCATGTCGGCCTTCGGTCATCAGTGCCATGTAGCTGGCGTGATCGACACCCAGGGGCAGGACCAGTTCGGTGAGACCTATTTCAGCCAAATTCCAGGCCTTCCATTCCTTGAATTCTTCGTTGTCCGGGTGAGCGGCCATGGCCTTTTCAGCCAGCAAGGCGGCGTCGGCTTCTCGCCCTATAGCATCCAGGTTAGACATTGCCGCTTTGTATGCCAGCGGGTGATCCGGGTGCAGATCAAACATTCTCTGGATTACGCGTTCGGCGTCCTCTGGTCGCCAGAAGCTCCTGTATTCGTAGGCCAGGTCGGCGCTGATCTCCAGAGACATGGGATCCAGTGCGTAGGCCTTTTCCTTGTCAGCCAGCATTTCCAGGTAGTGGCCTTGCTCGTAGGCGGTGTCCGCCCGCCAGTTGTACGCGAGGGCATAGTTGGGATTCAGTTCGATAGCCCTGTCGAAGGCCTGGGCGGCCTCGGCATAACGGTAGCGGCGCAGGTGATGGTAGCCGCTAACGGCGATTGCTTCTGGCAGGTTGGGGGCCAGGGCGATTGCCTCTTCCAGGTGCGGTATGATTGCCTTGTCAACGTCATCGTGTTCGATGTCTTTTCCGCCGAACCGGTTCTGCTCCAGCAGCAACCAGGCATGCGCCAACTGCACGTGGGCAGGGGCAAAATTCGGATCAATTTCCAGTGCTTTTTCAAATTGTGTTCGGGCGGCGGTGATGTCTTCCTGGGTTCGTAGCGCCATGCGCTCCTTGCCGATCAGGTAGGCGCTGTACGCATCCACGTTGGCCGACCGCTCGGATACCATTTGCTGGTGCTCATCACCCAGCAAATGAACTTTCAAAGACTCGATGATCGAGGCGGCAATCTCATCCTGGATTCTGAAAATATCGTTGTAATCGCGATCGTAGGTCTCAGACCAAAGGTGGTAGCCGTCTTCAACGTTGATCAACTGGGCTGTGATACGTATTTTTGTGCCGGCCTTGCGGATGGAGCCTTCCAGTACCGTGGACACATCCAGTTTCTGGCCAATCTCCCGTATGTCGGTGTCGTGACTGTCGAAGGCGAATGACGAGGTTCGGGCCGCGACCTTGAGGGAGTCCGTCTTGGCCAAAAGGTTGAGAATTTCCTCGGCAATGCCTTTTGAGAAATACTCCTGGTCCTTGGCCTCGGAATAGTCCTCGAACGGTAATACAGCGATTGAGGCCGGGCCGCTATCCGCCACCTCGGTTGTGACGTTTTCGTTTCCAGGAAACAGGAACTGCCTGGCCCCGAGCGCAGCGACCGCAATGACGAGGATTCCGATGATTGCCCTGTCCAGCTTGCGCGCGGTGACAGGTGCGATGGAATGGGAGCGGTCAACCTGGGATTCGGGCTTCAGGCCTTCCGGGGTCATCTCGTAAACCCAGGCGAAAATCAGTACCGACGGGAAGCCGATCGCGGCCAGCATAGCGCTGACCTGCAATATCCAGTGGGGGGCTGAAATAATTTCCAGCGCAAAATCTATGGCCTGGAGAGCCACATAGGCCACCAGGGCATAGGCGATGCCAACGCGTACCACGTTGCGGCGTCTTAATTCGTTCCAGAATGATGCCATTTAGACGCTTTCTATAATTAGTGTAAGTCTGTTTTACCAGAAAACTGCCAATGTATATAGTTTTCGCGTCCAGGAAACGGGGCTGGAGGATCACAGCCAGCCCCAGAATCGTGTGCTAGTGGGCCAACAGAATGCGGAACTCTGACCAGTAACACGCGCTGCGACAACAAGATCCCGGGCAGTGTCCCCAAATTCCCGGCTGACCCGTCTCTCCGGTCAGGCTGCCTTCAGCAGGTGCTCGAACGCTGAGAGGGAGGCCTTGGAGCCTTCGCCCATGGCGATAACGATCTGCTTGTAGGGAACGGTGGTGACGTCC
This sequence comes from Gammaproteobacteria bacterium, assembly GCA_041571575.1. Classification (GTDB taxonomy): domain Bacteria; phylum Pseudomonadota; class Gammaproteobacteria; order Steroidobacterales; family BM003; genus CAKZML01. Next base: position 8,603 of record JBFFTZ010000039.1, read on the forward strand.
CCGCAGGCAAAGATGCCCGGTTCGCTGGTCTGGCCACGTTCGTTGATGACCACCTCGCCGTAAGGCGTCAGGTCCACCACGTCCTTCAGGAATCCGCTGTTCGGCAGAAGTCCGATCTGTACGAATACCCCTGACAGGTTCTTTGTCATGATCTCCTGGGTGTCCCGGTCCTGGTATTCGATGGCCGTGACCTTGCCATTCTCGGCCAGGATCTGCTTGGTCGCGACATTCTTCAGGATGGTAATGTTCTCTCGTTTTTCGGCCTGGTCAACCAACACCTTGTCGGCCTTCAGATCGGGCAGGAATTCAAACACGGTTACCGACTTCACGATGCCGGCAAGGTCCAGGGCGGCCTCTATGCCGGAGTTGCCACCGCCGATCACCGCCACGTCCTTGCCTTTGAAGAAGGGACCGTCGCAGTGTGGGCAGTAGGCCACGCCGTTACCGATGTTTTCCTTTTCGCCGGGTACGCCCAGTTCGCGCCACTTGGCGCCGGTAGCAATAATCAGGGTGCGGGTCTGGATGCTCTCCCCGGAGGATAACTTCACGGTCTTGATGTCGCCTTTTTCGATACTTTCTACCCGCAGGTGTTCCTTGATGGTGACCTCATACTCGTTCAGGTGGGCCTGAAGCGCGCCGGTGAGTTCAGGGCCCGTGGTCTTGGCAACCGAAATAAGGTTCTCAATGCCCAGGGTGTCTTTCACCTGTCCGCCCATGCGGTCGGCCACCAGGGTCACTGCGAGTCCCTTGCGGGCAGCGTAAATGGCTGCCGACACGCCGGCCGGTCCGCCACCGATCACGGTGACATCCTGCAGGGGCAGGGCGGGAGCCTGGCTGTCCTGGGCGTCCACCGGGTGCATGGCCATCAGTTTGTTTAATAACTGGGCGGTGTCGATCTTGCCGTTGGCGAATGGCTCGCCATTGAGATACACGCTGGGCACGCCCTGTATATTCCGCTGCTCGATGAGCTCGGGGTACAGGCCACCGTCGATCATCTCGCTGGAGATATTCGGGTTCAGTGTGGCAAATTGATTCAGAGCCTGGACTACGTCCGGGCAGTTGTGACAGCTCAGGCTGACAAAGACTTCGAAGTTCAGCTCAGCGCTGAGCTTGGAAATCATGCTGGTGATACCCGCATCCAGTTTCAGTGGCGTGCCGGACGAGTGAAGCACGGCCAGCACCAGGGAGCTGAATTCATGACCGCCGGGAATGCCGGAGAACACGATACCGTTGGGCTCACCATCCACCTCGAGCATGAAGCTCAGGGGACTGCGCAGGCGGTTTGCAGTATCCCGTTCTTCGAATGACAGTTGGTCAGAGGCGCTGGCGAATTGCGTCAGGAAATCGACGAGTTCTTCCCTCTTGGGGTGCTCGCCTGTCTGAAGAACCAGCTTCACCGAGTTCTTCATACCGGCGGTATAACCCTTTAGGGCGTTCAGTAAATCGGGTGTGAGCATGGTTCTATCCTTTAATTGGGGGTGGTGGAGGAGGCCGCATTCCGTCGCAGCCAGCCCCCACCGTTTACACGAGATGCCTAGATCTTGCCGACCAGGTCCAGGCTGGGGGTCAGGGTTGCCTGGCCTTGTTCCCAGGCAGCGGGGCAGACTTCGCCGTCATTGTCGGCCACGTACTGGGCAGCCTTGACCTTGCGAAGCATGTCCTTGGCAGAGCGACCTATCCCCAGGTCATGAATCTCGGCGACCTTGATGATGCCTTCCGGGTTGGCCAGGAAGGTGCCGCGCAGGGCCAGGCCGTCTTCTTCGATCATCACGCCGAAGCCGCGGGTGATCTTGCCTGTGGGATCGCCGATCATCGGGTAGCGAATCTTGCCAATAGCCGGGCTTGAGTCATGCCATGCCTTGTGGGTGAAGTGGGTATCGGTGGACACCGAGTACACTTCGACACCCAACCCCTGGAGTTCTTCGTACTGGTTAGCCATGTCTTCAAGTTCGGTCGGGCAGACAAAGGTGAAGTCCGCCGGGTAGAACATGAAGATGGACCACTTGCCCTTCACATCGTCCGAGGTGATGGTCTTGAACTCGCCGTCATGGAAGGCTTCAGCCTTGAATTCGGGAATGGACTGGTTGATATGGGACATGGTGTAGTTCCTTTGGTTAAGTGTTCAGGATTCGAATGCCGGGCCACTGCCTCGGCGATGGGGAGAAGCTTAGAGGGGTTGCATGATTAAATAAATTGAATAAAATAGATATTGTCGTTCTATTTTATGGATTAGGTATCATGATTTCCCTCAAACAGCTGAATTACGCCCTCGCCGTGGAGAAAACCCTGCATTTCCGCAAGGCGGCGGACTTGTGCTCGGTGTCCCAGTCGGCGCTCAGTACCGCTATCACCGAGCTGGAAAAGCAGCTTGGGGTGCAGATATTCGAGCGGGACAACAAGAAAGTGTTGGTTACCCCGCTGGGGGCGCAGTTGTTGGCAACGGCCAAGGGCATCAAGATCCAGGTGGATGACCTGTACCAGTTGGCCCAGGCCCAGAAAACCGCCCTGGGCTATCCCATGACCCTGGGGGTGATCCCCACCATTGGCCCCTACCTGCTGCCCAAGGTTTTACCCGCTGTCAGGGACCAATACCCGGATTTCCAGCTGCGTATCATCGAGGACCAGTCCCATGTGTTGGTGGACATGGTCAGGAACGGCGAGATCGACACCGCCATCCTGGCGCTGCCCTACGGCATCGAAGGGCTGTTGTCCTTCGAGTTTTGGCAGGAGGATTTTTTCTGGGTGACTCATCGCCGTTACAGCTACGAGGCCCAGACAGAAATTACCAGTGAAGAACTCAGAGAGGCGCGCCTGATGCTGCTCAAGGACGGTCACTGTTTGAAGGATCACGCCCTGGCGGCCTGCAAGCTGGGCAACAGCGATACCGATACCTCCTTTGCCTCCACGAGCCTGAGCACCCTGGTGCAGATGGTAGCCGGTCAAATGGGCACCACCCTGGTGCCCGAGATGGCCCTCAATCAGCTGGTAGCAGGCAGTGCCGAGCTAAAGGCTGTTCATCTTGACGAGCCCGGGCCTCATCGCCGGATCGCGTTTATCACCCGTCCCAACTACGCCGGCGTGAGCAGTATTGAATTGTTGATGAAGCTGTTCCGGAAGGAGCTGAAAGCCCGGCGATAGGCAGCCTGGAAAGGAAGGTATGCAGGATTCTCCTGGAACTGCCGGGCAGCTAACAGGGTTTCCTGGACCAAGCCTTCGGCCTGGCGGTGTCCCATTCGTGACTGTGATAGGGTTTTGACTGGCCACGAGCAAAACCGGGTCATGCAATGACTGGAGTAGGGGACGGGGAGGAAGTTGGATGGATATTGATCGCTTCGTGGAAGAGTGTGTTGCCGCCAACAAGGAAGTGGATGCCCAGGCTGCCGTGCAAGAGGTGCTGGCCCGGGCCGTGCACAAGCCAGGAGACGTGATGGAGGCTATCGGTGAGCCCTCCACGGCGGGAATTAATGTCCTGCACCACACTGACACCCTGACTATCTTCAGCGCCGCCTGGACCCCGCAAATGAACCTGATGCCCCACGATCACCTGATGTGGGCGAATATCGGAATTTACTCGGGCCGCGAGGACAATATCTTCTGGCGTAGACAGAACGACACCATCAAGGCGTATTCCGCAGAGGCGTTGTTCAAAGGTGATACCTCCGCCTTGCCCCTTGAGGCGATCCATTCAGTCACCAACCCCCTGCTGAAATTTACCGCTGCTATTCATATCTACGGTGGTGACTTCTTTGAAACCCGACGCAGCCTCTGGGATCCGGAGACGCTGGAAGAGAAACCCTCGGATGGAGAGATTATCCGGGGGATCTTCGAGCGGGAGAACGAGAGACTCTTCGGCAAGGCTCGGTAAGATATTCCGGCCCCGCGCTGCCCAGCCTTTCGGAGCGCAACGCTGCATGTACGTATTGAAAGGGGCGGCATCAGGCAATTACCGGGCAGACATTAATGCCTCGCGCCGAGTCACCATTCTGTGTGCGTCTTCATCCCACAGGAAACACTTGAAGCAGTCGCTGATGGAATGGGGCGACAAGGTGGTGGTCGCCGGTGACTGGAGTTCCGGGATGGCCTTCATTGCTTCAGGCAAACGGTAGAAGGGAATCCGTACATTCAGGTGATGAATGTGGTGGAAGCCGATATTGCCAGTGAACCATTGCATCAGCTTGTTAAGACGCAAATAGCTGGATGATTCCATGGCGGCTTTGTAGAAGGACCACTTGTCCTTGGTCATGACATTCATGTCCTTGAAGCTGTGCTGGGCGAAAAACAGGTAGCTTCCCAACGCCGAGGCGACGGCCATGGGAAGTAGCACAGAAAAGAACGCCACGCTGAAACCGCCGAAGACCCACAACAAGGTGATCAGTGCTCCATGGGCAGCCAGCGACAGCAGGGAGTCAAGGTGCTTTGACGGTTCCTTGAATAGCGGCAGCATGGTGACGCTGAACAGGAAAACGGTGACGTATCC
>JBFFTZ010000040.1:0-13030 GCA_041571575.1 Gammaproteobacteria bacterium
ACAGGGTTGCTGACGCCATGGCCAGGCAGCGCATAGGACGCGCCGGCTAGTCCCACCCCAGCACTGGTGTCCTCCGGTTAGCCTGGATTGGCGAAACTAAGGAGGAGTGCTATGTGTCGCTGGATGGCCTACAAGGGAACCGAAGTATTCCTGGACGAACTACTGTTCAAGACAGAGTACTCCCTGATCCAGCAAAGCCTTGCTGCCCGGCGCAGCGTTTCCCGCACCAATGGTGATGGCTTTGGAATAGCTTGGTACAAGAACCGTGATTTACCGGGGCTGTATCGCGCCATTCGTCCGGCCTGGAATGACGACAACCTGCATGACCTGGCGAACCAGATCACCTGCTCGGTATTTCTTGCCCATGTCAGGGCGGCGACCGGATCGGAAATTCAACGCAGCAATTGCCACCCATTTCGGCACGGGAAGTGGTGCTTTGTGCACAACGGCCTGATTCAGCATTTCGATATGATCCGCCGGAGCCTGCTGCTGGAAGTTAAACCGGAGCTGTTCAATCACATTCGCGGGACCACTGATTCGGAATTGATGTTTTTCCTTGCTGTTGGGTTAGGGCTTGAGAAAGACCCCATAGGCGCTTTCGAATTAATGGTTGGACTGGTGGAGAATCTGGCCGAGGAACACGCGATTGCCAACGCGATGCAGATGACCGTTGGTCTCACCAATGGCCATGATCTGTATGCGATCCGGTATTCGACCAGCAAAAAGTCGCGGTCACTGTTCCACAGCAAGACCCGGGATGCCCTGCAGGAATTGAATCCCATGGCCGCCAGGTTTGACCGACACACGGTGGCGGTAGTGTCAGAACCTTTCACTCACCTTGATGATTACTGGGAGGAAATCCCGGAAAGCTCGGCGATTCGGATCACCGACGGGCATATTGAACATCGGGCCTTCACACCCCGCATGCCCACCCTGGTGCACTGACTCAGTCCTTGGGGCCCAGGAACATCCGGTAGGCGGGGTTGCCGGTCTCTTCCCAGTAGGCGAAGCCCAGCTCAGAAAGATGCTGCTCGAATTCTTCCCGGTCCTGCCCTGGCACCTGCACGCCGGCCAGCACGCGGCCGTAATCTGATCCGTGGTTACGATAGTGGAAGAGGCTGATATTCCACTGGCTGCCCACGGCCTTGAGGAAATTCATCAGTGCTCCCGGCCGCTCGGGGAACTCGAACCGGAACAAGTGTTCGTCTGTCAGGCTGGGTCCATACCCACCCACCATGTGCCTGACATGCAGCTTGGCCAATTCATTGTCGCTCATGTCCAGGGTGTTGAAGCCCGAGTCTACGAGGTGTTTTAACAACTGTTCGCGTTCACGATTTCCGTGCTGCAACTGGATGCCCACGAAGATCCGTGCCTGGCGGTCGTCCCCATAGCGATAGTTAAACTCGGTGACCACTCGCTGACCCAGGGTTTCGCAAAAGTGCAGGAAACTGCCTGGCTCTTCCGGAATCTCCACCGCGAACAGGGCCTCGGTGTGTTCGCCGATATTGGCCCTTTCCGCCACATGACCCAGCCTGTCGAAATTCATGTTGGCGCCGGTGACGATGGCTGCCAGCCTCTGGCCCGTGCCGGGGTGAAGTTCCAGGTAGCGTTTCAGCCCGGCCACGGCCAGGGCTCCAGAGGGTTCCGAGATTGAGCGGGTGTCGGTGAAAATATCCTTGATAGCAGCGCATATTTCATCGGTGGAAACCAGGATTACCTCGTCCAGGAATTCCTTGCACAGGCGGAAGGTTTCATCGCCGACCCGCCTGACCGACACGCCGTCCGCAAATATGCCCACCTGCTTCAAGGTGACTGGCTCACCGGCTTCCAGTGCGGCATACATGCTGCCGGCATCGTCCGGTTCCACGCCGATAATCCGGGTTTCCGGATGCAGGTATTTCACATAGGTGGCTACCCCGGCGGCCAGGCCACCGCCGCCCACCGGGATGAATATAGCGTCCAGTTTCTCAGGAGCCTGGCGCAGCATCTCCATGCCCACGGTGCCTTGTCCCGCGATGATATCCGGGTCATCGAAGGGATGAATGAACTCCAGTCCCTGTGCCGCCGCCAGTTCAAGGGCATGGCTGTAGGCGTCATCGTAGGTTTGTCCGTGGCTGAGGGTTTCTCCGCCCAGTGCCTGGACAGCCTGGACCTTGATGCTGGGGGTGGTGGTCGGCATCACGATGACCGCTCGCGCCCCGCGCTTCCGGGCCGCCAGTGCGACGCCCTGGCCATGGTTGCCGGCAGAGGCACAAATCACTCCCCGGGAGAGTCTGTCTGCCGACATACGGGAAATCTTGTTGTAGGCCCCCCGAAGCTTGAATGAGAACACGGGCTGGAGGTCCTCGCGTTTGAGCAGGACATCATTATCCAGCCGCCTGGACAGCCCGGCCGCCAGTTCCATTGGCGTCTCCCGGGCCACGTCGTAAACCCGGGCCGTGAGGATTCTCTCGATATATTTATTCTGCATCAGTGCTCCGCCTTTCCTTGCGAGACTAGCTTCCCAGTATTTCCTGTCAATCTCTAAATTCAGTTGTCGCCGTCCCGGTCGTCCCCTGGCGACGGCGCCTAGTCGGATGCCAGGCCTGAATTCGCCAGGGTATGGCTGGCAATGCTCTTCGCTTCTATGAACACCCGCTTGATGGATCGGTCAATTGCCTTGATCTCTTCGCTAAGGGTGGAAACCAGGGCCTCAAGCTCCGTGGAGTTCAAGCTCTCGGCGAAATCCAGGCTTATATTCACCACGATGAAGTTCGGTCCCATGTGCAGGGTCGCGATTTCGTTCACATTGTCTATCCCTGGCTGGGCGGCAGCGCAGTCGCGGATTCTGTCGGTCACTATTTCGTCGGCGCTTTCGCCAATAAGCAGGCCCTTGGTTTCCCGGGCCAGCCAGATCGCGACAGCGGCCAGTACCAGTCCGATGATGATGGATGCGATGCCATCCCAGATGGGTGAACCCGTTACCTGGGCCAGGAACACGCCAAGCAAGGCCACAATCAGGCCAATCATCGCCGCGCCATCTTCAAACAACACCACGAAGAATGTCGGGTCCTTGCCCCGGCTGGCCGCCTCGAAGTAGCCCAGGCCGTTACGAACCTTGTTGAATTCCCGCAGCGCCACGGTAAAAGAAATTCCCTCGAAGACGATGCTTGCGCCCAGGACGATGTAGGCAATAGTGGGTTTGACCATTTCCACCGGGTGCATCACGTGCTTGACGCCTTCCCAGATGGAGATGCCGGCGCCGAACCCGAACAGCAGTACCGCGACCATGAAACTCCAGAAATAGATTTCCTTGCCGTGGCCGAAGGGGAAGCCGGGACTGGCGGGGCGTTTGGCCCGATTCATACCCAGTAACAGCAAGGCCTGGTTGCCGGTGTCCACCAGCGAATGCACACCCTCGGAGAACATGGCGGAGCTGCCGGTAATGGACGCAGCGGTGAATTTTGTCATGGCAATCAGGAAATTTCCCGCCAGGGCTGCAATGACTACTTTTCCTGCGGATGCGGACATGGGTTATTCCGGACTTTTGGTGGAGGCTGATTATAGCCTGCAAAGGAGTCTGGCGTAGAACAGGTGGTAGACAGTGGGCGACGGTCTGTACAAAATGCCTGATCGATTAACCATGCCGTTCCCCGGGGGATATTAACGTGTCAGCCACCACCACGCGCCAGTCAGAAACTGCCTTACTCGAGCGGGTGGTCGTGCGCCATCCCAATGATGCATTCGTGGATCAGGCCAATATCGAGACCCAGTGGGAGCGATTGAATTACCGCTCGCCGCCTGATTTTGACCGGGCCGTGAAGGAATACGAGTTGTTTATCCAGGCCCTGGCCAGCCAGGGAGCCGAGGTGGTTTACGCCGGTTCCGGAGACGGCCTGAGCATGGACAGCTTGTATGCACGGGATGCATCCATCATTTGTGACCGGGGTGCAATTCTTTGCCGCATGGGTAAACCGGCGCGAATGGCGGAACCCGAGAACCTGGGGCAGGTATACGAGCGCCTGGGCATTCCGGTAATCGGGGCCATCCAGGGCGACGGCCGGCTGGAGGGTGGCGACTTTGTCTGGCTGGGACCGCGCCTGGCGGCGGTTGGCGAAGGATATCGGACAAACCCCCAGGGCATTGCCCAGTTGCGAGAATTGCTGGGCGACAGCGTCGATGAACTGATCACGGTTCCCCTCCCTCATTTCCGGGGCCCCCGCGACGTCTTTCACCTGATGTCCGTCATCAGTCCCCTGGACGATGACCTGGCCCTGGTGTATTCGCCATTGATGCCGGTGCGATTCCGCCAGGCGCTGCTGGAGCGCGGGATTGGCCTGGTCGAGGTGCCGGCGGAGGAATTCGATGACATCGCCGGAAACGTGCTGGCGATTGGCCCTCGCAAGGTGCTGATGGTGGATGGCAATCCGCAGACCGCCGGGCGGCTGGCCGAGGCCGGGGTGGAAGTGCTGAAATTCTCGGCATTTGAGATCAGTACCAAGGGTGATGGCGGCCCGACCTGCCTGACCCGCCCCCTGGAGCGTCGGCGTCCCGGCTGAGGCCCGGTCGGCATCCCCTGAATCGGCATTATGATTATTTTAATTGACGCATTAGGGGCATAAAGGGCTAAAAGGGGTCGTAGTGTTTGATTTATTAAACACCTTTGGTATGATCCTCGAAGGTTTTCAGAGCTTTGCTGGACACCGTTCCCGCAGCGTTGATCTGCTGCGGCACCCCCGGCAGGGGAGAACGGGTGTCGGGCTCGAGTCAGGAGACAGGTATTCCCAAGAATATCCCTGAGCAGCTGTCTCCGTTCCGTGTCTCGCCCGGCATGCCCGCCTTCGACAAGGAGGGGGTCCGCACAGGGGGCTTCATTTCCTCAAAAACTGGTTAGGCAAGAGTATGGAGCGCGCGTCGGGCCAAGAGCCCCGAAGGGCTCCTGCGAGAACAACGGGTAGCTGTCCGGAATGCGCCCGGGTTGCCCACAACAGGAGTGAGGTGCCGGCACCGTGCCAGGCGCTGAAAAGAGACCGTGAAGACCAACAGACCAGTAATCGGTGTTTCTGCATGCAGGCGGCCATTCATGGGCCGGCATATCCATGGCGTGCTGGAGCAGTATCTGGAAGCCATCAGTAAGGCCGCCAATGCGATTCCGGTGATGCTGCCGGCCATGGGCGACGCCATGTTGGACGAGCATGTCCTGGATCGACTGGATGGCATATTCCTGACCGGAAGCCCGACCAATATTGAGGCCCATCATTACGGCGGTGAAGTCAGCCTTAATGGGTCGGACCATGATCCCGAGCGCGATGCCACCACCCTGGGCCTGATTCCCCGGGTGATCAGCCGGGGTATGCCCTTGCTGGGTGTCTGCCGTGGCTTGCAGGAAATGAATGTGGCCTTCGGCGGCAGCTTGCACCAGAGGGTGCACGAGCAGCCCGGGTTTACTGATCATCGTGATGATTACGATCAAACGATTGCGGAGCGTTTCGCTCCGGCCCACGATGTGACATTTGAACCCGGCGGTGTGCTTCATTCATTGACTGGAATGGAGACGGCCAGGGTGAATTCTTTGCACAGCCAGGGAATTAACCGGCTGGGCAGGGGCCTGGTGGCAGAAGCCCATGCCCCTGATGGATTGATAGAAGCATTTCGGGTGGAAAATGCGCCGGGTTTTACCCTGGCCTTGCAATGGCACCCGGAATGGCTGGCAACTGACGATGCAGTCTCCATGGCGATATTTTCAGCTTTTGGCGAGGCTGCCAAAAAGTACGGACGCGAACGGTGATTTATGTTGGAAAATGAAGCAGACGCAGATTTTATTGAACAGTGGTTGAAGGAACGCGGAATTTCCGAGGTAGAGGGTATTGTCCCGGATATGGCGGGCGTTGCCCGTGGAAAGTTCGTTCCCGCGAAGAAGTTCCGTCGCGAGGGCCTGAAGCTTCCCGAGTCTGTGTTTATCCAGACCGTGACCGGTGAGTTCTCGGATACCGACCTGGTGGATGAGGTGGACCGGGACATGATCCTGCGTCCCGATGCCAGCACTATTCGCATGGTGCCCTGGGCGTCGGAGCGCACCGCCCTGGTGATCCATGATTGCTTCACCCAGGATGGTGACCCCATTGATATTTCCCCGCGCTACGTACTGCGCAGGGTGCTGGACCTGTACAAGGCAGAAGGCCTGCGGCCGGTGTTGGCGCCTGAAGTCGAGTTCTTCCTGGTCAAGCCCAACACGGATCCTGATATTCCTCTCGAGCCTCCGGTGGGTCGCTCCGGTCGCCAGGAAACAGTGCGCCAGGCATTCAGTATCGATGCGATCAACGAGTTCGACCCCCTGATCGACGACATCTACGATTTCTGTGAAGCGCAGGAAATCATCGTTGATAACCTGATTCATGAATCCGGTGCCGCCCAGCTGGAAATCAATTTTCTGCATGGTGACCCGCTGGACCTGGCCGACCAGGTGTTCCTGTTCAAACGTATCGTGCGAGAAGCGGCGATGCGCCGGAATATCTATTCGACCTTCATGGCCAAGCCAATGAAGAACGAGCCCGGCAGTGCATTGCACATGCACGTCAGCGTGGTCGACGAGAAGACCGGCAAAAATATTTTCACGGATGAGCAGGGCGAGGACAGCGCCGCCTTCCGTTCCTATATCGCGGGTTTGCAGCGTTACATCCCCGAGGCAACCATGTTGTTCGCACCCTATGTGAACAGCTATCGCCGCTTCATGAGCATGTTGTCCTCGCCGATTAACGTGCAGTGGGGCTATGACAACCGGACGGTGGGCTTGCGTGTTCCGCGCTCTGAGCCCGAGGCCCGGCGTATAGAAAACCGTGTTCCCGGCGCAGACGCGAATCCGTACCTGGCATTTGCCGCGACCCTGGCCGCAGGTTACCTGGGCATGAAGCAGCACTTGTCACCCAGCGAACCGGTTGAGGGCAGTGCTTACAACCTGCCTCACAGCCTGCCTCGCGAGGTTTCTGAGGCGGCAGCACTCCTGCGTGGAAGTGCCGGCATGCGAGAGATGCTAGGTGATCGATTTATCGATGTGTACTGCGAAATGAAGGAAGAGGAATACCAGGAATTCTTCCAGGTAATCAGCGCATGGGAAAGAGAATACCTGCTGCTGAACGTCTAGTTACAGCGGGTTCTGTTTCTGTAATCACAATCGCCCGGCAAAGGGTTGTGCGGTAGTAGTGTATTTATTCGGAGAGAGTTTGATGGGTACTGAAAAGCGGACGACTCAAGAGTGGCAGAAGCTGGATTCTGCTCACTACCTGCATCCGTTTACGGATTTCAAGGGGCTGGCGAAGAAGGGCTCGAGAATCATTGAGAAGGCGAACGGCATTTACCTCTGGGATGCTGATGGCAACAAGATTCTCGACGGAATGGCCGGTCTTTGGTGCGTGAACATGGGCTATGGTCGCCAGGAACTGGTTGACGCAGCGACTGCCCAGCTGGAGCAACTTCCTTACTACAACAGTTTTTTCCAAACCTCTCATCCGCCTGCTATCCAGTTGTCAACGTTGCTCGCAGAAGTCTCTCCCGAGCACATGAACCAGGTGTTCTTTACCGGCTCCGGTTCAGAGTCCAACGACACCGTGATCCGGATGATTCGTCGCTACTGGCAGCTGAAGGGGCAGCCCGGGCGCCAGACCATCATCAGCCGGGTAAATGCCTATCATGGCAGCACCATCGGTGGCGCAACCCTGGGTGGCATGAAGGGTATGCATGAACAGCTGGGCCTGACTATTCCCGGTGTGGTGCATATTGACCAGCCCTACTGGTTTGGTTACCAGGGCGACCTGGATATTGATGCGTTTGGTCTGGAAGTCGCCCAGGGTCTCGAGAAGAAGATCCTGGAGCTGGGTGCCGAGAATGTTGCGGCCTTTATTGGTGAACCCGTCCAGGGCGCCGGTGGCGTGATCATTCCGCCGAAGACCTACTGGCCGGAAATCCAGCGCATCTGTGACAAGTACGGAATCCTGCTGGTGGCCGACGAGGTTATCACCGGCTTCGGGCGCCTGGGCGAGTGGTTCGGCTCCCAGTACTTCGGAATCAAGCCTGACCTGATTCCCTTCGCCAAGGGCGTGACATCCGGTTACCTGCCCCTGGGCGGTGTGCTGGTAGGCGACAGGGTTGCTGGTGTCCTCAATAGCGATGGGGGCGAATTTACCCATGGCTTCACTTACTCAGGCCACCCGGCCTGCTGTGCGGTGGCAATCAAGAACATTGAATTGCTGCGTGACGAAGGTGTGGTCGAGCAGGTAAAGAATGTGACCGCACCGCACTTTGCCAGGCGCATGGCGGAACTGGCGGATCACCCCCTGGTGGGTGAGGTACGCACCGTCGGCCTGATGGGCGCCATCGAACTGGTGAAGAACAAGGAAACCAAAGAACTGTTTACCCCCAAGGGTGATGTTGGATTTATTTGCCGCAATGCCTGTTTTGCCAACGGCCTGGTGATGCGATCCGTCGGTGACACCATGATTACTGCACCGCCTCTGGTGATCACGGTTGAGCAGATTGACGAACTGGTGGCCCTGGCCCGCAAGTGCCTGGATGTCACCGCAGAACAAGTTTTGTAGCAGAAGACACTCCGCGCCGCCTGCCGGGGCGCGGAATTCAACTCGGGGGTGATGTATGACTCAAGCTGGCTATCCGGATACCTATTATTTCGCAACGGCCAATGGCTTGGAGGAACACCCGGAGCTCACCGAAAATCTGCAGGCTGACGTCTGCGTAATCGGCGGGGGCTACACCGGTCTTTCTGCGGCACTCAACCTTGCTGAACGCGGATACCAGGTCGTCCTACTGGAAGCCGAGCGCATTGGTTTTGGCGCCTCGGGCCGTAACGGCGGACTGATTGGCAGCGGACAGCGGAAGGACGTGCTGGAGATGGAAAAGGCCTTTGGCCTTGAGACCTCTCGCAAGTTCTGGGATTTCGCCGAAGATGCGAAAGCCGAGATTCGCGAGCGTGTGGCCAAGCATGACATCCAGTGTGACCTGCAGCGTGGCCAGCTTGTCGGCATGCACAGGAAGAGCTACATCGGATGGGCCAGGGAATTATCCGACGCCCTGGCTGAACGCTACGACTATCCCAATACCCACGCCTTGAGCCAGGAAGAGACCCGGGCATTGGTGAACACGCCAACATTCGTCGAGGGATTCCTGGACGATGATGCGGCCCACCTGCACCCCTTGAATTTTGCCCTGGGCCTGGCAAGGGCCGCCAGGGAAGCCGGTGTACGAATATTCGAAAACTCCAGGGTGACCGGTTATACCCGGACTGATCCGGCACTGGTCAGCACCGACAAAGGTAGCGTGAAGGCCTCGTTTATTGTCCTGGGGTGTAATGGTTACCTGGGCAAGCTTGAGCGCAAGGTCGCAGGCAAGATCATGCCGATTAATAATTTCATGATCGCCACCGAGCCCCTGGGTGAAGAGCGGGCGAGGTCGGTGATCAGCAAGCGGATCGGTGTTCACGACAGTCGCTTCGTGGTGAACTACTTCCGCATGTCCGAGGATCACAGGTTGTTGTTCGGTGGTGGTGAAAATTACCGTCCGTCCTTCCCAAAGGACATCTTGAATTTTGTTCGCCCCTACATGCTGAAACTGTTCCCGCAATTGAGTGACGTGAAGGTTGATTACGCCTGGGGCGGGACCTTGTCAGTCACGGTCAATCGCCTTCCGCACCTGGGTCGACTGGAGCCCAACCTGTTCTTCGGGCACGGGTTTTCGGGACATGGAGTGTCTACCTCTGTCTTTGCAGGAAAGATAATTGCGGAGGCGATTTCCGGAACGGCGGAGCGCTTCGATGTGTTCTCCAGTTTGCCGATTCATACCTTCCCCGGAGGCACGATGCTGCGTTATCCGGGCATGGTCCTGGGGATGCTGTTTTTTTCGATGAAAGACAAGCTTTAGGATTGGATGACTGCGGACCCATTCGCGACCAGGAGAAAAGAATCTAGTGGAAATTGGCGCAAGACTAAAGGCAGTACGGGAAATGCGGGGCTTGTCACAGCGTGAACTGGCCAAGCGGGCGGGTGTGACCAATAGCACCATCTCGTTGATCGAACAGAACCGGGTGAGTCCGTCGGTGGGTTCATTGCGCAAGGTACTGGACGGTCTGCCCATGACCCTGGCCGATTTTTTCACCTTCGATTTCGAAAGTTCGGAGGGGTATTTCTACAAGGGCGATGAACTGGTGGACGTGAGCAGTGATGACATGTCCATGTTGCTGGTGGCCGCGAACAAGCGCGACCGTGCCATGAGTGTCATGCATGAGTTTTACCCGCCAGGTGCCGATACGGGCCCCGACGCGATCACCCACAGGGGTGAAGAGGGTGGCGTGGTAATTCGTGGCAGCATTGAAATTACGATCGGCGGTGAAACCCGGACCCTGGGCCCGGGTGACGCCTATTATTTCGAGACCCACCTGCCCCACCGTTTCCGAAATCGGGGCAAGGAAACCTGCGAAATTGTCAGCGCCTGCACACCGCCAAGCTTCTAGCTCGTCAGAACGAAAAAGGCCGCATCGGTATAACGGTGCGGCCTTTTTTTATACAGCGCTTTCTGCCCGGGGGTATCCAGCCTAGATGTTTCTCAGGTACCACTCGTACTCAAGGGCCGTGATCTCTGCGTTGAACTGGGCGTATTCCTGGCGCTTGATGGCGTGGAACATTTTCACGAAGGACTTGCCCAGGTAATCCGGCAGGACCGTGGAGGCGGAAAATTTCTTCATCGCCGAATTCCAGGTCAGGGGCAAATCACTTTCTACCTGCTCGTAGGCGTTGCCCACGGTGATGGGTTCGGGTTCCAGCTCCTTGCTCAGGCCGTGGTGTATGCCCGCCAGGACGGCGGCGGTGAGCAAATAGGGATTCACGTCGGCACCGGCGACCCGGTGCTCGATACGACTCGCCTCGCCCAGGGTTGCCGGAATCCGCAGACCGGTGGTTCGGTTGTTGTAGCCCCAGGCCCTGTTGGTCGGGGCATAGGAGCCTTCCCTGAAACGCCTGAAGGAATTGGCATTCGGCGCGAACAACAGCATGGCTTCTCGCATGGTATCCGCCAGGCCGGCGATGGCGTTGCGCAACTTTGGCTGGTTCTCCGGATTCTCGTCACAGGCAAAGATGTTGTTGCCGTCCTTGTCCAGGACGCTGGTGTGAATGTGCATGCCGTTACCCGCGTGCTGGGGGTAGGGCTTGGCCATGAACGTGGCGGTGTAATTGTGGCGCTTGGCGACTTCGCGGATAAGGCGCTTGAGCATCACTGTCTGGTCACAGCCCAGCAGTGGGTCGTCTGTATGGTCCAGGTTGATCTCGAACTGCCCCGGGGCGTATTCCTTTACCGCACCGTCCGCGGGAATTCCCTGGGCGGTGCAGGACCTGGCAATCTCCGCCAGGAAGGGTGCGTAGTCTTCAAGTTCAACGATACTGTAGACCTGGCTGCAACTGAGGCGCTCCCCGGTCACCGGAGAGAACAGCGGTTGGGGTTTGCCCTGGCTGTCGCGTTCGCGATCCACCAGGTAGAACTCCATTTCCAGGGCGACTACCGGTTTCAGGCCGTCGGCGCGGAACCGGTCCAGCACCTTGTTCAGGACGGTGCGTGGATCACCCTCGAAAGGCTCTCCATCCAGTTCCGTCATGGTCAGCTGCAGTTGGGCCCGGTGGGGGCTACGCCAGGGAACCACGGTCATGGAGCCGGGAACCACCTGGCAAATGCCGTCGGCGTCACCGGTTTCCATTCCCAGCCCGGTCTCTTCCACGGTTTCTCCGGAGATGTCCAGGGCAAAAACAGACAGTGGAAGATTGATTCCCGACTGGATGATTTTGTCCAGGGACGTGATATCCGCGCGCTTGCCCCGCAACACACCGTTGGTGTCGCAAATCAGCAGTTCGGCGGTCTTGATCTCGGGATAGCGAGCCAGGAGTTCTTGCGCGGAGTAATAACTTCCGCTTTTGGGTTTGTTGGTATCAGTCATGGCGTATGTTCAATATAAGCATCATTTACGTATCCCGCTCAGAGTCATTATTTCGCGCCGACAAGGTGAATATGACGGAATACGTGTAGTTTGGATTTAAATCCGGATGAAGCAAGTTCTATTGCTTCATTATTTAGACTTAATAAGTGTCTAATATATTTTACATGGTGGCAAGTATTTTAAGACATGGCGGGTGCCGGGACAGGGCCTGGGACCCTGCAACCCGGCTTGACTTGCACATCCTGGGATATCCGCCGACAGTCGGGTCCTGCCCGGGGCTTTTTGACCCCGGCCCAATCAAAAAAACCCGGACGGCGAAGCCGTGCCTGGCGAGGTAATCATGAAGGTGCAGTCCCGGTGACAGATACCAGGGAGTTTTCTTCCCCGGATACCGGCAGGCCGGGGCGCTGGGTATTGCTGGCCGGAATCTGGACCGTCAATCTGAGCTTCGGCCTGGTGATGTTCTCCCTGGCCCCGGTGGTGGCCGAGGTCAGCGGCGACCTGGGCCTGGGCTTGACCGCCATGGGTACGGTGCTGGGGGCATGGCCCCTGGTGTACCTGCTCGTGGCACTGCCCCTGGGCGCCTACGTGGACCGGATAGGCCTGCGCCGTTGCGTGCTGATCGGGATCGCCCTGGTAAGTCTCTCGGCCTTGCTGCGGGCCTTTGCGGAGAGTTACCTGTCCATGTACCTGGCGGTGTCCTTGCTGGGGCTTGGTGTGCCCCTGATTTCCATTGCCACCCCCAAGCTCGTCAATTACTGGTTTGCGCCCTCGGAGCGAGGCGCCGCTACCGGCTTGTACATGAGTGGCCCCTCGGTCGGGGCGATGCTTTGCCTGGGCCTGACACAGTGGTGGGTGATGCCGCTGGTGGATCACCAGTGGCGACGCGTGATGATTTTGTACGGCCTGTTCTGCGCCCTGGTCACCGGCATCTGGTGGCTGATCTCACGGACGGTAGGGGCCAGGGGGCCGGCCGACCGGGAAGCGGGACGGGTTGCCGACTGGGGGCTTTACCTGCGATTGCTCGCCAGGCCGATTGCCAGGAAGGTACTGGTGCTGGCAACG
>JBFFTZ010000041.1:0-13020 GCA_041571575.1 Gammaproteobacteria bacterium
TAGAGGCTGTCCAGGTTCCGGTCCAGGTAGGCACCGGCATACACCAGATCAAGATTACCGATGCGGCCTTCTACGGTCAGGGTGGCCTGGTACCAGTCTTCGTCGGTGGAATCTTCAAAGAATCGGGAAGCCTTCAGGTCACCCAGGTCCTCGGGATCATGGGCCCAGGAGCCATTGGTCTCGCTGTTCTGGAACATGATTCCAGGCATGATGGTCCAGCTGTCGTTAAGGTCAACCTTCAGCAGGGCGCGTCCACCGGTTCTGGTGGCATCGTTAAAGTTTTCCTCGATCTTGGGATTCGGCTGCCCGGGGTAAACATCGGTGTTGCAGCGCTCTATGCCGCTGGCAGCATAGGTAACGCAATTGGGAACATTATCGATGTAGCCTGCGTCGTGGATGCTCCAGCCGACCAGGCGTACCGCCATCTTGTCCGACAGAGGCAGGTTGACGAAACCTTCCACGCCGTAGCCCATGTCGCCGCCATCGACAGAGTTCACACTCACGTCATAGCCGGCCTCGAATTCATTCATATCGGGCTTGTTGGTGATGATGCGCAGGGTGCCGGCCTGGCTGCCCTGGCCGAAAAGCGTGCCCTGGGGACCGGCCAGGGTCTCGATACGAGCGATGTCATAGATATGCACATCGAGAATCTGGCTGATAGTGGTTATGGGTTGCTCATCCAGGTAGACACCGACGCTGGGCATGGAGCCGGAGTGAACCGATCCGCCGCTGGCGATACCGCGCATATATACTTCGCCAAAACCAGGGCCGGCGTAGGTGAATGACACGGTGGGCAAGAATTGAATGTAGTCCTCAAAACTCTTAAGGTTCAGTTCCTGCAACTGCTGGTTGCCCAATACCTGTACGGATACGGGAACGTCTTGCAGGTTTTCCTGGCGCTTCTGTGCCGTGACGACGATTTCTTCCAGTACTGGATCGGCGTGAGCAGGAACAGCCATCGCCGCTGCGAATACTGATCCGGTCAATGCTACCGACACAGCCCTGGCGAGCGGTCGTTTTGTGAATTGACTCATTTTTTAATGTCCCCCAAATATTATTTGTATGCTTATCTTCAGCTTAAAATAACCCCTTGTCCGACCCGACTACTTCGTGGTGAGAATTGACGTTATGATCGGCTATTTCGAGTCTCCCTCGTTTATCGAGGTCCGTCAATGAGTTATCTGTGTTAATTGCTGAAAAGTAGAATGAATCTACGACAACTTCTCCGGGGTACTCCGGAAATAGTCCCGTTATCGGTACTCCAACCTGTGATAGTTTCCTTATCGACATAACAGCTCTTAAAGATGTTTTTTTATGACTACAGACCAGAATAATCCCAGGGCCGATATTCACACAGCAGTCACCCACGCGGCCCGCTTGCTGCGACAGGACCCGGTGCTTGCTGAAGAGCAGGCCAGGGAGATTTTGAGCGTATTTCCCGATCTCGCGCCGGCGAAACAGATACTGGGCGTGGCTTACCGGTTACAGGGTCTAATTGAAAAAGCGCTGTCGGTGTTCGAGCCGCTGGCCGAGATTCATCCTGATTCTCCTGACTTGTTGTATGACCTGGGCCTGGCGCTTGGCGCCATGGGTAGGGGAGACGAGGCGGTTGCAGCGTTTCGTCGTGCGGTTCAACTTAACCCTAGACATGCCCTTGCATGGCGCAGCCTGGCGGACCAGTTGAGCGTGGCCGGCGATGAGGCCGGAAGTAACGAGGCGCTGGACAAGCACCTGGAAGTTTCCACCCCCCACCCGGAATTAATCGAGGCCGCGGATTTTTTTCGCAAGGGCAATGTAGCCAGGGCCGAAAGACTTACCCGGGAAGTGCTTAAAAAAGATCCTACCGATGTGGTGGCGATCAGGTTGCTGGCCAATATTGGTTTGAAAATTGGGCAGAATGCTGATGCCAAGAACCTCTTGCAGCGCTGTCTGGAGCTTGCGCCAGACTTCCAGACTGCCCGGCACAGCTATGCGATTGCCCTGTTCCGGAGCCAGGACCTGGTTGAAGCCCTGGAGCAGTTGGAGATTCTGCTCAAGGCTGAGCCGATGAATCCCCAGTACATGATTCTTAAAGCCTCCGTGCTGGTGCGCAAGGGCGATCATGCCGAGGCGATGGAGATGTACGAGCGCCTGCTGAAGGACTATCCGAACCAGGCGCGTCCGTATACCAACTACGGCCATACCCTTAAAACCGTGGGCAGGCTGGACGACGCTGTCAACGCGTATAGAAAGAGCATCGAGCTGAGCCCCGGTATCGGCGAGTCATACTGGAGCCTGGCGAACCTGAAGACGTTCCGCTTCAGTGATGAAGATATTGCCAAGATGCGAGAGCAGGTGCTGGACGAGGGCGGTGACCCGGATGACCAGTCCCACCTGGCGTTTGCGCTGGGTAAGGCCTATGAGGACCGGAAGGACTTTGATGAGTCGTTCAAGTTTTATCAACGTGGAAACGCGATTCGCAGCAAGCACCACCGACACAGTGCGAAGAAGAACGTCTATGAAATGGCGCGCCAGATCAACACCTTTACGGCCGAGTTCCTGGAGGCCCGCAAGGGCCAGGGCTGCCCGTCTCCGGATCCAATTTTTATCGTGGGCCTGCCGCGGGCAGGTTCCACGCTGCTGGAGCAAATCCTCGCCAGTCATTCGAAGGTAGAAGGTACTGCGGAGTTGCCCTATATCATCGCTATTTCCCGACGGCTGGGCCAGGCAACGCGTAAACATCCCGCCGGCAATTATCCGGAGGTGATGAACGAATTGTCGCCCGAGAAACTTCGCGAGTTGGGTGAAAGTTACCTGGAGTCCGCAGCAGTGCAGCGCACTGACCTGCCGTTCTTTATCGACAAGATGCCCAATAACTTCCGCCACATTGGCCTGATTCACTCCATCCTGCCCAACGCCAAGATTATTGATGCCAGGCGCCATCCCATGGCCGGCTGCTTTTCGGGTTTCAAACAGTTGTTCGCCCAGGGGCAAACCTACACCTACGATCTGACAGATGTTGGGCGTTATTACCGGGACTACGTCACCGTCATGGATCACTGGGACAAGGTGTTGCCGGGGCGCGTGCTGTGTGTTCAGTACGAGGACATGGTGGCGGATACCGAGAACCAGATTCGACGGGTGCTGGATTACTGTGGTCTGGAATTCGAAGAACAATGCCTGCGCTTTTACGAGAACAAGCGGGCAGTTCGCACTCCCAGTTCAGAACAGGTGCGCCAACCGGTGTACACCGAAGGACTGGAGCAGTGGCGGAATTACGAGAAACACCTGGACCCCTTGAAAAAAGCCCTGGGGCCGGTCCTGGATCGTTATCCCATCTAGCGACAACGAGCATGACCCGGAGGTCCGCCAAGCGCCGGGCTGCTAGGCCGGAACCTTGTCGGTTACTGTGTCCAGCAAAATGAAGACGCCCACGCCGGTGAGCAGCAGGGGCGTGAGGTAAACGCTGACCCTCTTTAGCCAGTTTCCCAGTGCCTGGTGCTTGAGTATGTAGACAGCAGTCACGGCGAATAACATTGCCATGCTCGCTGCCGCTACCAGTACCAGCGTATCGACAGGGGTGAGCGAGTCTGCGAACAAGGTCGAGAAGGCCAGCAGGGTGTCCACGCCGTTACTCAGCTGGGTAAGCATGGTGGTGACCAGGACCGCGCCGGGCAACATTAGTTTCGCAGTCGGTAAAGAGCTGTCATGTTGGGCGGGTCGAAGCGCGGCAATGATCCCGTTGATGCCCATAAATAGTGGAATGACACCTAGGTAGCCAACGTAACCCAGGTAGATATCGGGAATCAGGTCCGCGCTGCGGCCTATTGCGAAGCTGGTGCCAAAGAGTATCGCCATGGCTGCCAGGTAGCCGGCGATCACCGAGGCCCGGTGGCTGGCGTTGCGTGAAAGCAGTGCGACCAACAAGATCAGGTTATCGGTGTTGGTCGCGACAAATGCCGCGGCGGTAACCGGAATGATGATCAGTAAACTATCCATCAGCAACGATCTGCCGCCTGGGTCATTATTCCCGGTAATCCAGCGGTGGCTCGCGGTCACCAACCAGGGGCGTGTACACGAAGCCCTCGCCCCGGGATTTCAGCAGTTCTTCCCTGGCGGTAACCAGTGTGGCCGGGTTTTCATACAAGTCCTGGGCAGTAAGGGCCAGGGTCTTGGCCGCAACCTGTACGCCCTTGATGGCGATGGTGGTGCCGCCTGCAGCAATGGCCTGCCATGAGTGTCCCGCGGTTCCCGGAATCCAGGTGGCGGATTCAAGCTGGATCGTGGGTGTGTTCCAGCTAATGTCCCCCACGTCCGTGGATCCCATGCCCAGCTTGTGGCGCATGGGCAGGACCAGCTTCTCGCTGCCCAGTTCACGGTCAGGCTCATTCAGGGTTGCATGGATTTTCTCGGCAAATGCCTGCTCGGTTTCGTCATAGTTGACGCCGCCCACCTGTTCCAGCTTGCGCTGCATCAGTTCGGCCAGGGTGTTGTTCGACAACAGAGGATGGTTGCCGTGAATAATTTCCCAATCCACCGTTGTTCCTGTGCCGTCAGCGGCCGCCCTGGCAGCAGTTTCCACGCGCTCCCAGATTTTCAGCATGGTCGGGGCATCCGGATGACGTACGTAGTAGAACACTTCGGCGAAATCCGGCACCACGTTAGGCGCATGACCGCCCTGGGTGATCACGTAGTGAATGCGGCTCTCCTGAGGTATGTGTTCCCGCATCAGGTTGATCATGAAGTTGAAGGCCTCAACCGCATCCAGTGCAGAGCGGGCCTTGTCAGGTGCGCCGGCGGCATGGGCGGATACGCCATGGAAACGAAACTTTGCCGACCTGTTGGCCAGGGAGCTTTGTGCCCTGACCCGGTTGGCGCTTCCGGGGTGCCATGACAGCACCGCGTCCACATCATTGAACAGACCGTCCCGGACCATGTAGACCTTGCCGGATCCGCCTTCCTCTGCGGGGGTGCCGTAGAGCCTGATGGTTCCCTTTGTGCCGGTTTCTTCCAGCCAATGGCGTAGCGCGATGGCCGCTCCGGTTGAGGCGGTGCCGAACAAGTGGTGACCGCAGGCATGTCCGCCGGCTTTTCCTGGAATGGTTTCGCGAACCGGGGCCGCGGTCTGGGTGATGCCGGGCAGGGCATCGTATTCGGCCAGCATCCCGATGATCGGGTGTCCGGATCCGTAGCTGGCAATGAAAGCGGTGGGAATGCCGGCGACACCGGATTCAACGGTGAAACCCTCGTCGGCCAGGGTCTGTTTTAGCAGGGCACTGCTTTGTTCTTCCTGGTAGCCCAGTTCTGCGTAATTCCAAATCTGGGTCGCGATGCGCTGGTGTTCCGGGAAGCGGGCATCAATAAGACTGACCAGGTCGGGACCCTTGGCTGTTGAATCCGCGCGGGCGTCGCTTGTCAGGCCCAGTGAAAGACCCGTAACCAGGACAATAAGACAGACCGCAAATCGACCTTGCATATGACTTCTCCGTGTATGCGAATTTGACTAAGACTAACAGCTTTTCTGTTAAGTGAGTTGGCCCGGAAAACGACGGCCTTACCGACGGTCCAGCCGTTGCTTGAGACGCTGCCTGTCCACCTTTCCGGCGCTGGTCCGGGGCATCTGGTCAATGCAAATAAAACGTGCCGGAATTTTGAATCCGGCCAGGTGTTGGCGGCACCAGTCCCCCAGTGATTCCAAGTCAATGTTCCCGGTTTGCACCAGTGCCACAGGCACCTGGCCAAGCCGTGGGTCGGCCAGGGGAAGCACAACCGCCTCCGTCACGGAAGGGTGCTGGCGAAGAACGTTTTCTATCTCGCCTGGATAGATGTTTTCCCCACCGCGGATAATCAGGTCGTCACATCGTCCCAGAATTCGTACCCGGCCCGACGGGGTCAGTTCACCCAGGTCGGTGGTGATCAGTCGGCCCCGTGACATGGGGCTGTCCACCACCAGCTGGCCGCCGGCATCAACCTCCACACTGACGAAAGATAATGGAGGCAAGCCCTCGGCCAGCGGCGACAAATCCCCCGGGACACGGGTTGCAAGCTGGGAGGCGGCTTCGGTCATGCCCCAGGTCAGCGCCACGGGCAGGCCGGCCGGCCTGCATCGATCCAGCAGGGATTCGCTGCAGGCGCTGCCGCCCAGCAGGATGGCCCGGAGTGACTCCGGGAAGGGCTGTTCACCGCGCCTGTTCAGGATGTCTTCGAGCATGGAGGGGACCAGTGAGACCATGCTTATCTCGCCGCTATCCAGTCGTCGGGCGACTTTGTCGGCGTCATAGCCGGGATGCAGTTCCAGTGTCACCTGGTTGTGCAGGCATCGGTAAATTGCCGCCAGGGCGCCTACATGATTGACCGGCAGACATACCAGCCAGCGGTCGGTGGGCTGATGGCCCAGGCGATCGGTAGAGGCCAGTGCGCTGAAGTGCAACTGGCTGGCCAGTAGCTCCACGCATCGGGGCTTGCCGGTGGAACCCGAGGTGCAGACCCGGATCAGCGCCCGATCCGACGACCATTCACCGGGTGAGTTGTCGGCTGAGGCGGCAATCCTATCCGGGAACAATTCTTCGCTGGGCGTCCAGCGTATATCGCAGCCCATGGTCTGGGCAGCCAGGTCGTTTTCCCTGGCAGGCAGGCGATGATTCAAAGGCGCGGCAATTGCCCCGAGCCGCCAGCATCCCGCCAGTGCCGCCAGCCAGGCCGGGCCGGGTGCACCCTCGAGTCCAACTACCGTGCCGGGTCCTGCCCCGAGTCTTCCCAGTTCAGCCGCGAAACGCTCGGCAGCTCCGTCCAGTTCCAGGGCACTGAGTCGCTCCCCGGTGTCGGTGACAAGAGCCAGGTGCCCGGGTCTTTCGCGAGCGAACCGCGACAATGGATCCGGCAGCATGCCTGTCATGAGTCTCCACCCCAGGGCTCCAGCAGATCATCCCGCAACTCATGCCACCCCAGGCCAGGGCCGGTGGGCATCAATAGCAGATCGGGTTCGAGTCGGGGTTCCTCGGCCAGGATGGGCAAGCCCGGGGCGAAGAGCCCGTGTGGCCAGCGTGGGTCAATGGTAGCCGCCACGTGCATGGCTGCCAGTCTGCCGATGGTGCCGTCCATGGAATGGGTGATGCACACGCCCAGGGAGTTGGCCTCTGCGGTGGCCGCCAGCTCCATGGCGCCCGCCAGCCCCCGGAACATGGGCTTGATCACCACCAGGTCTGCGGCGTTGCGAGCGGCAATTTCTTCGATGGATTCCTTGTCCCCGGCACCCTCGTCGATGGCGATGGTAATAGCCAGGGCATTTTTCAATTTCAGACAGCTGTCCAGGTCACCCACCGGGAAAGGCTGTTCGACGTACGCCAGGTTTTCCAGCGCAAGCTGGCCAAGCAGCCGTTGGGCCGTGTCCAGGTTCCAGCTCTGGTTGGCATCAACCCGGATGCGGGCCTGGCCTCGTGTTGCGGTTCGCAGAATTTCAAACAGTGGCAGCCAGGCAGGCGAGTCCCCCCGGGCCTTGAGTTTGAAATTTCGATGTCCCCGTTCGGCCAACTGCCTGGCCTGTTGCTCATCGGATACCAACAGACTGTTGGCCAGGGAGGTCCGGGGCGGATAGCCCAGCCAGCTGGTCAGGTCTTGCCCCGTGGCCCGGGCGGCCAGGTCATGCATCGCCGATTCGGCGGCGAACAAGGCTTCTGGCGGGATTGTATCCAGCGCAATAGGGGTGCCTTGTTGCAGGCTGTGCAGCAAGCCGGTGATGTTTTCAGCTCGGGCCAGGAAGGCTTTCAGGGCGGTCGGGCCCGAGCCGAATCCGCTTATGGCCCGTGCTTCACCCAATCCCGTGTTGCCGGCATCGTCCTGCAGTCTCAGGACGAAACCTTCTGCCGCTGGTTGTCCCGCGATATAACGCAGCAACTCCCAGCGAACCATCACGTCAATACGATTCCTGCGCTGAGCAAGATGGCGAAGGCCAGTTCGGTAACCGCTGTTTTCTTTAACAGGTCGTTAAGCTCCATGCCGTCCAGGCGGAAGGCATCCCGGGTCAGTTGCACCAGCCATGGCGCCAGGGCCAGTGGCGCAAGCCAACCCATGCCGGCACCGGGGACAAACATGGCCACGAAAACCACCAGCAAGGCGGGTGCGGTAATCAGCAGGGCAAACTGGTTGCGGGCGAACGCCTCGCCATAACGAACCGCCAGTGTTTGCTTGCCCGCCTGCTTGTCGCCCTTGCGGTCACGCAGGTTATTCACAGCCAGCACCGCGGTGGCCAGGCAGCCGAGTATCGCGCCGCCGAAAATGGCCGTGGATGACAGGCTTCCGGTTAGCACGAAGTAGGTGCCGCCCACCGCCACCAGTCCGAAGAAGACGAACACGAACAGGTCGGCAATACCCACGTAGGCCAGGGGCCAGGGTCCGCCAGTATAGGCCAGGCCGCAGGCGAGGCTTGCGACGCCGATCAGCACGATGGGCCAGCCGCCGGCCATGGCCAGGTACAGGCCTGCCAACATGGCGATGAAAAACGTGACCCAGACGGCACGTAAAACATGGGCCGGATTGAGCCAGCCACTGGCGCAGGCCCGGGCCGGTCCGAGACGATCCTCTCCATCAGCGCCTTTTTTGAAGTCCGCGTAGTCGTTGAACAGGTTGGTGCCTATCTGGATGCAGATAGCGCCCACCAGGGCAGCCAGCACCAGGGACATCCGCAAGGCAGTCACCTCGGCAGCCAGGGCGGCTCCAAGCAGCACGGGCGCCACGGCCACTGTCAGGGTTTGTGGCCTTGCGGCGGCAATCCAGGCTTTGAATAACGAAGGTTTCACGGCAGTCGCTTGAACTTCTTGAAGTCGGGTTTACGTTTTTCCAGGAATGCATTCTTGCCTTCCTGGCCTTCCTCGGTCATGTAGTACAGCATCGTGGCGTTACCCGCCAGTTCCTGTATGCCGGTCTGACCATCGCAGTCGGCGTTGAACGAGGCCTTGAGAAAGCGCAGGGCAATGGGGGACATGGACAACATCTCGCGGCACCATTGCACGGTTTCTGCCTCCAGTTGATCAAGGGGAACCACCTTGTTCACCATGCCCATCTCGTAGGCTTCCGCGGCGCTGTACTGGCGGCACAGATACCAGATCTCCCGGGCCCGCTTCTGGCCGACATGACGAGCCAGGTAGCCGGCGCCGTATCCGCCATCGAAACTGCCCACCTTGGGGCCGGTTTGTCCGAACACGCCGTTATCCGCAGCAATCGTCAGGTCGCAGACCACGTGCAGCACGTGACCGCCTCCGATTGCATAGCCTGCCACCATGGCTACCACGGGTTTGGGAAGAGTGCGAATCTGGCGCTGCAGGTCAAGGACATTCAGCCTCGGCACGCCCTTGGGGTCGATGTAGCCGGCTTCGCCGCGAATCCGCTGGTCGCCACCGGAACAAAATGCACGGCCGCCGTTGCCGGTGAGGATGATCACGCCAACATCGGGATCCTCGTGAGCAAGCTCGAAAGCCTCACGAAGTTCGAACAGGGTTTGGGGTCTGAATGCGTTATGGACTTCGGGCCGGTTGATAGCGATTTTCGCTATCCCGTCGGGCGAGGTGAAATATTCAATGTCCTGAAAATCTTTTACCCGGTTCCAGACCACCTCCTGGGGTGGCATTTCCTTCTCCATCAACTTGCTCCAGTAGGAATTCTTTATTGAGCCTGGCTCTTACAGCCGACCCTATGGTTTTGTGAATATTAACGTTGTGCTGTCGATCCACGACCACTTCGGTGACCCGGCAACCGGTTTTCGCCGCTGAAAGGACCAGTTCCAGTTCACTGGCGGATTCGCAACGACAAGATGCGATTCCAAAGCCGGCAGTGACCGCAGGAATATTCAGATTCTGAGGGGTCAGGAAGAACCGATCAAATTTGTCTGTGGCCTGGCGTATCGGCAGGAATTCAAAAATCCCGCCGCCACCGTTACTAATTACCACGATGTCCAGGTTCGGCTGGTTGGCCGCAGCGGCCAGGGAGCCAATATCGTGCTGGAATGCCAGGTCGCCAATCAGCAGCCGGACTTGTCTGGTGCGGTCTTGAGCGGCTACGCCCGCGGCCGTGGCGATCAGCCCGTCTATGCCATTCACGCCCCGGTTTACCAGGCACTCGCTGTCCGGGGGCAGTTTTGACGCATAAGAGTCTGCATCCCGGATGGCCATTCCCGAGGCCAGTATCAGTCTGCCCTTGCGCGGAATTCTGGTGGCTATTGCGGAAATCTCGCCTTCCCAGATAGCCACGCCAGCAGTTTGCTCGGAGAGCACTTCCCGGGTCATGGTCTCCGCTCTTCTCCAACCCTGCATCCAGTCAGGATCCGGGCTTGTTTCGGTGGTTGTCGCCTGGCAGTAATTTCCCAGCTTGCGCCAGGTGGTCCTTAACAGCCTGGGTTTGCTGGCCAGGGTATGTGCCTGGCCATCGGTGGTGATGTTCCAGACCTGCGTTCCCTTGTCCTCCAGGGTTTGTAACCAGGTGAACAATATCTTGGAGGTGGGCATGCGCCCGACATGCAGGACGAAATCGGGTTCCAGGGCCGAGCGCACTGTCTCTGAGCGCAGCAACAAGTCATAGCCGCTAACCAGGCTCGCCGAGTTTTCCGGGCCCTGTCTCAGGCCGGAAGCGATATCCGCCAGCACAGGCCAGCCCAACCGGCGGGCCATTTGAATCACTGCCTGGGCGGCTGCCTGGGCTTCAGGATGTGCTTCCTGAATGGGGCCGGCGACCACCAGCCCGCGTTGCGTGCGAGGCAGTTCCGGCAATTCGTCCAGTGATGGTGTTGGCCCGGGGGTTTCAATGGCCCGCTTACGGGGCAAGGCCCTGGGGGCCGCTTCCCATAGCGGTTCGCGGAAACCGATGTTCAGGTGTACGGGTCCGGGTTTTCCCTGGCTGACTGTCGCCACCAGGCTTGCCAGTTCCGGGAGTTTTTCAAATGCCTGTTCATCGTCCGCCGCACCGATGCCCAGGTAACCCTTGATGTGGCGCTGGTAAAAACCGTCCTGGAACGTGGTTTGCGGAGCGCCTATATCCTGGTGCTCAGGGGGGCGGTCTGCGGTGACCACGATCAGGGGGACGCCGGTTTCCCGGGCTTCGATAATGGCAGGCAGGTAATGGGCGCCTGCGCTGCCCGAGGTGCAAACCAGGGCGATCGGCTCCCTGGCAGCCTTCGCCCAACCCAGGGCAAAGAAGCCGGCGCTGCGTTCATCCAGGATCACCTCGACAGGCGTGGTGGTATTTGCAGCTGCCATAACAATCGGGGTGTGGCGTGAACCCGGGGAGACCACGAATCCGGCACAACCTGCCTCGCACAGTCGCTGTACAAGCTGCTGCGCGAACTCTGCATTTCGATGTGGAATGCTCTCAGCGGTCATGGACCTTGCCTCGTAACACGCAACGCATGTTATCGAACTTGTTTTCCGTTTCGCTCCATTCCTCAGTCGGGAGTGAATCCTTCACGATGCCGGCGCCGGCCAGCATTACCGCCTTGTCAGGATTCACCCACTGGGACCGAATAGCAATCGCTGCATGGGCATCCCCATTGGGCGCCAACCAGCCCAATGGTGAGGCAAACCAGCCTCGGCTATAAGGCTCGAGGGTTTCAAGGGCTTTTATCGCGGCAGCCCTGGGCCAGCCGCCGATTGCCGGGGTCGGGTGCAGGGCCTTTAGTACGCGCAGTGGATCGGCGCCATCGCGCAGCTGTCCGGCCAGTGGTGTTTCCAGGTGGGTTACCGTCCCGGAGCGCCTGATACGCAGGGGCTGGGCGGAGATGCCGGTGGTGAAAGGCGCCAGGGTGGCCGTCACGCCATCCGAGACGAACGCATGTTCCTGGCTCAGCTTGGATGAGGCCATGAAGCGCTCCAGGCTGGTGTCTCCGACCAGTGTCCCCGCCAGGGCGTGGGTGGTCAGGTGCCCATCTTTTACTTTCAGCAGGGTTTCCGGTGTCGCACCCAGGAACATGGAATGTCCCCGGTCGGTACTGATGCCGAAGCCGGTAAGGTTGCTGGCTTGCTGCACCTGCCAGGCGCTTGCCCATGCAGAGAATTGCCCCTGGGTCGGGGTGATCGACATGCGACGGCTGACCACCGCCTTTTGAATTCTATTGTCTTGAATGGCCGCCAGCGTGGCGTCTATGCGTTCGCTCCACTGCTGAAGATTCTCGGTGTTGGTTTCCTGGACCCGTGAATGGGTTCCTGCGAGGTGCTTGCGTACCTTGGCCATGCCCGGGCTGCGCTGTATCTGGCGCAGGTGTGATGCTGTGCGCTGTCGCAGCTGTGAATCGGCGCAAATAACCAGTACCGAATCGCCATCCTGGAGCAGCAATAATTCCGGAATCCAGCAGCGGGTTTGGGTTTCGGTTTCACCGCTGCGGAAGGCATTCGGCCGGTGGTCGGTTTCCCCTGCCACGAACAAACCCAGGGGCAGGCGTCGCGCCAGATCCCCTGGTAAATCCCTGGCCTGGGCGGCCTCATTAGCCATGTTCCCGAGGGTGTCCATGGTTGCCCGTACTGATTCACCCATGGCAGCGAATTTCCGGGTTCCGCAATCACTGGACCAGAGAAACTGTGTTTCGAATTCGCTGGAAACCAGGAAGGCCGCAAGCCAGGGGTCCATACCCGGGATTGTTTCGATGTTCCTGGACGGCCGAAAGCGCGCCCGGGAGACCGGCACGGCAGGCCGCTTGGACCCGGGGGCCCAAGGGTAGGATTCAGGCTTTGCGGACAAAGCCGACAGTTTGCTTAGATTTGCCTTCATCGATGTCGGGTGTTCTGCGCGGCAGGCAAGAATTTCTTGCTTTGATTCAATAGGTTCTGGTTTTTCAGAAGATGTTCGCCCAAGTATAAATTGCTTCCAATCGCGAGATGTACCTACCGGACCGAATTCTGGATACCGCTCTGGTGCATGGTGATTCCCGAATATGCCGGAATAACTAAAATATGGTGATATAAATCAGTGTGTTAGGCGGGAACTAGCTTGTCGGTCACATAAAGTATAACGCCACCAGGTGTCCATGTCCCCGGTATCCCGGGGTTATGAGCCATGGCTTCA
>JBFFTZ010000042.1:0-12971 GCA_041571575.1 Gammaproteobacteria bacterium
ATGGTATCAATGCGGGTCTATTTCTAGAGCATGCTGAAGTATTTGGTAATTATTATGGCACGTCAGAGGAAAGTGTCCGTACCCAGCTAGCGGCGGGTATTGACGTTATTTTGGAGATTGACTGGCAAGGCGCGCAGCAGGTGCGTCAAGCTATGCCCGGCTGCCGGAGCATCTTCATCCTGCCTCCCAGCGGATCGGAACTTGAGCGAAGACTGCGGGGTCGTGGCACGGATGCCGACGAGGTTATAGCCCGCCGCCTGGCCGAATCCCGCTCGGATATTTCCCACTGGGCGGAATTTGACTACGTCATCGTCAACGACCGATTGGACGTCGCCCTTGAGGAATTGGCACAGGTAATATCGGGTCAGGGCGATGCAAGCCGTGGCAACCGACCGGGGCTGAAGGAATTCGCCGACTCGCTACAGGGCTGAACCCCGCGTAAAATATGGATTCAGTCCGACCGCTTGAGGTAGACTGTTCGTTTAGCCTCGAAAAATCGGGGCCCGCACATTGATATCAGGAGTTATGCGATGGCTCGCATTACCGTAGAAGACTGCCTTGAAAAGGTCGACAATCTTTTTGATCTGGTTCTGGTCGCATCCAAGCGCGCTCGACGCGTGGCCAATGGCGCAGAACCCATGGTTGAATGGGAAAACGACAAGCCCACCGTGATTGCCCTGCGCGAAGTGGCCGCAGGACTGGTGGACCGCGAAATCCTCAAGGAATCCGACCAGTCCATGCAGGACATGCTGGAAGAAGAGGCCCGGGCTTCCTTTGATAACCTGGCACCTAGCGCAACTCCGACGCTAGGGGGCTGACACGCGAGCCCGTCGTGCCCATTGATTACGCCGCAGCCATCTTAGGCCGGCTGCCCACGGGCAAACGCTCAACGGGCCTACCCAAGCTCATATCCAAACTAGAGACCTACCTCCCCCCTGGGGAGGTAGAGTCCATTGTTGCTGCCTTCGATTTTGCCCATGAGGCCCACAAGGGCCAACAACGGCAAACCGGCGAGGCCTACATCACGCATCCGGTTGCCGTGGCAGCCCTCCTGGCTGACCTGCAACTGGATCCCCAGACCATCAAGGCAGCATTGCTGCACGATGTGATCGAAGACACCCCGGCGGCCAAGGAAGAAATTGCCGCAAGGTTCGGCACCGAGGTTGCAGAGATCGTTGACGGCGTCAGCAAACTGGACAAGCTGACCTTCCGCAGCCAGGAAGAAGCCCAGGCAGCAAGCTTCAGAAAAATGATCCTGGCCATGGTGGAGGATATTCGGGTCATCCTGGTGAAACTCGCAGACCGTTGCCACAACATGCAGACCCTGGATGCGCTGTCGCCGGCCAAGCGCCGCCGCATCGCAAAAGAGACCCTGGAGATTTATGCCCCCATCGCCAACCGGCTGGGCATCAACAGTATTCGGCTGGAGCTCCAGGACCAGGGCTTCCGGCACCTGCACCCGCACCGTTACCGGGTCATTGAGCGAGCCCTGAAAAAAGCCAAGGGCAATCAAAAGCAGTTCATGAAGCACATCCTGCAGGACATTGAGCGCAGCCTTGCCGAGCAAGGCATCGAGGCCGAGGTCATGGGCAGGGAGAAACACCTGTACAGCATTTACCGCAAGATGCGCCTCAAGAACCGCCACCTGAATGAAATCGTGGATATGTTCGGCTTCCGCATCATCGTGGACACGGTAGACACTTGCTACCGGGCGCTTGGTGTTGTGCACAGCCTGTACAAACCCATGCCGGGTCGCTTCAAGGACTACATCGCGATCCCCCGGATAAACGGCTACCAGTCACTGCATACCACCCTGTTTGGGCCGAACAGCATGCCGATTGAGGTGCAAATCCGCACCAAGGACATGGACCGGGTTGCTGAATCAGGCATCGCCGCCCACTGGCAATACAAGCAGGGCGAGAGCGGCCAACCTGCCCCGCACACTCGTGCGCGGGAATGGCTGACCAACTTGAAAGAAATGCAGGACGGCGCCAATTCCGAGGAATTCCTGGAGTCGGTGAAGGTCGACCTGTTCCCGGACAAGGTGTATGTCTTCACACCCAAGGGCGAAATTCTCAGGCTCCCCAGGGGCTCTACCTGCGTCGACTTTGCCTATGCGGTTCACACCGGGGTGGGTGACCGCTGCGTGGCGGCCAAGATCAACCGTCGACTGGTTCCCCTGCGCACCCAGTTGCGCAATGGTGAGACCATAGAGATCATCACTGCCAAGGGCGGCAAGCCCAATCCTTCCTGGGTGAACTTCGTGGCCAGCGCCAAAGCGCGAACCGCGATACGTCATTTCCTGAAGAAAATGCAGCAGCATGAAGCCATAGGCCTGGGCAAACGCATGCTGGAAATATCTCTTCGGGACTACAAGCTTTCAATCCGCAAAGTCGGCACCAGCAAGATCAAGCTCCTGGCCGAGGAACTGGGACTGCATGGACCCGAAGAGTTATACACCCAACTCGGCCTGGGCGAACGCATGGCGCCCCTGGTAGCCCGGCGACTGCTTCCTGACGATGAAATGGAGCCGCTCCCAAACAGCGAACCCCTGGCGATTACCGGCACCGAAGGCATGGTCGTTACCTACGCGAAATGCTGCTCACCAATACCCGGCGATACCATCATGGGCTACCTGAGCACCGGCCGCGGAATCGTGATTCACCGCGATGACTGCGGCAACCTGGTTGAATACCGGAAGCAGCCGGAGCGCTGGATCAGCGTCAACTGGAAACCTCGCATCGAACGAGATTTCAACGTCGAGATACGCGTGGAGGTGGTCAACCGGGTGGGCGTACTTGCCGCCGTAGCTGCAACAATTTCCGACTGCGACTCCAACATCGAAAGCGTTTCAATTGATGAACGCGACGGCAACACCTCTACACTGAATTTCCAGATACAGGTAAAGAACCGCGCCCACCTCGCAAGAGTGTTGCGCAGCACGAGAAAAATGAATGACGTGTACCGGGTGGCAAGAAAGACCGCTTGATACATTCAAGACCAACATTCCGGGGGCATCCATGAAAAAGACCATCCATACCGACCAGGCTCCGGCAGCCATTGGCACATATTCCCAGGCCGTACAGGCAGGCAACCTGGTGTTCCTGTCAGGACAGGTTCCGCTGAACCCGGTGACCATGGAGTTGGTTGAAGGCGATTTTGAAGCCAGCGCCCACCAGGTGTTCAAAAACCTGAAGGCCGTGGCCAGGGCCGGCGGAGGTGATATGGGCGACATGGTAAAGCTGACGGTCTATCTCACCGACATGTCGAAGTTTCCGAGAATCAACGACGTCATGGCCCAGTACTTCACCGAGCCCTACCCGGCCCGCGCAGCGGTAGCTGTAAGAGAGCTTCCCAAGGGCGCCGAGGTGGAAATCGACGCCATCATGATGCTCCCTGCGGGAGACTAAAACCCCGGGACCCCGGAGCACCAGGTGCCAAAGCAGGACACGCGTTCCAGTAACGATCCATTCAAGGCGCCGGCCACCGCACTACGGGGCGTGGGCCCTTCACTGGCCCAGCGCTTGCAGAAGCTGGGCATTGAAAAAGTGCAAGACCTGTTGTTCCTGCTCCCCCTGCGTTACGAAGATCGCACCCGCATCACGCCCCTGGGCTCCCTGCGCTCCGGCGACCATGCGGTCATCCAGGCGGAAGTGCAGCTCACCGAGGTGGCCTATCGGCGTCGCCGCTCGCTCCTGGTTTCGCTGCATGACGGAACCGGCTGGCTGACCCTGCGCATGTTCTACTTCAGCCGCAGCCAGCAGGCCGCCCTGAAACCGGGAACCCTGGTCCGGGCCTTCGGCGAGGTGCGCCGGGGACCGTCCACGCTGGAGATGATTCATCCCGAATACCAGATGCTCAGGGATCCCGGCGCAGCCCCCATGGAGGACAGCCTGACACCCATCTACCCGTCCACCGAGGGTCTGCAGCAGGCTCGCCTGCGTTCCCTGGTGGAACAGGCCTTGTCCAGGCTGAAGGAAGGCGGTCTTCCCGACCTGCTTCCGCCCCTGGAAGCGGATGGCCACAATCAACCGACCCTGGCCGAAGCCCTGCTCTATCTTCACCGGCCGCCGCCGGATGCCCGGCTGGACCAGATGGCCAGCGGCGCACACCCCTGTCAGCAGAGACTGGCTTTTGAGGAACTGCTTGCCCACCAGCTGAGCTTGCGAAAACTGCGGGAGCGAATTCGGCGCGGAAAGGCGGCGGTACTGAAACCGGATCGGGGCCTGAGTGACGCCTATATTTCGTCCCTGCCCTTCAGCCTGACCGGCGCCCAGGACAGGGTGGTCGGGGAAATTCTGCACGACCTGGCCAGGGGCGAACCCATGATGCGCCTGGTCCAGGGTGATGTGGGGTCGGGAAAAACCGTGGTGGCCACGGCCGCCGCGCTGGCGGCAGTGGGCTCTGGCCACCAGGCGGCACTGATGGCCCCCACCGAATTGCTGGCCGAGCAGCACCTGGCAACCTTGCGTGGCTGGCTGGAACCCCTGGGCCTGGAAGTGGGCTGGCTCTCTGGGCGCAGCCGGGGCAAAGAGCGGGAACAAATCCTTGAACGGCTGGCCAGCGGCGAATGCAAACTGGTGGTGGGCACCCATGCCCTGTTCCAGGACGAGGTGCATTTCGCACGCCTGGGGCTGGCCATCATCGATGAGCAACATCGCTTTGGCGTACATCAGCGCCTGGCGCTGAAGCAAAAAGGCGAGCGCGGCGAATTGCAGCCCCACCAACTGATCATGTCGGCAACACCTATTCCCAGGACCCTTGCCATGACCGCCTATGCCGACCTGGATTGCTCTTATATCGACGAACGTCCGCCGGGACGAAAGCCGGTCACCACGGTGGCCATTCCGGAAAGTCGCCGGGACGAAATCGTCGCCCGGGTGCAGCGGGCCTGCGCCGAGGGCAGGCAGGCGTACTGGGTCTGCCCCCTGATCGACGTATCCG
Organism: Gammaproteobacteria bacterium; assembly: GCA_041571575.1. Taxonomy (GTDB): domain Bacteria; phylum Pseudomonadota; class Gammaproteobacteria; order Steroidobacterales; family BM003; genus CAKZML01. The sequence continues at coordinate 4,945 of JBFFTZ010000042.1, forward strand.
AGAATCTCGAAGCCCAGGCCGCCGAGGAAACCGCCTCGCTGCTGGCCGAGGCGCTGCAGGGACTAAGAGTGGGACTGGTCCACGGCCGCATGAAGCCGGCAGACAAAGAAAAGGTGATGAGTAATTTCAGCCGGGGCACGATCGACGTCCTGGTGGCCACCACGGTGATTGAAGTCGGCGTGGACGTGGCCAATGCCAGCCTGATGATTGTCGAAAATGCGGAACGCATGGGGCTGGCCCAGCTTCACCAGCTTCGTGGCCGGGTGGGAAGGGGGTCGGCACAAAGCGCCTGTGTGCTGATGTACAAATCGCCACTGGGTGAAACTGCCCGATCCCGGCTGGAGGTTCTGCGCAGCACCGACGACGGTTTTGTCGTGGCCCAGAGAGACCTGGAACTGCGTGGCCCCGGTGAAGTACTGGGCACCCGGCAAACCGGACTGATGCAAATGCGGGTGGCGGACCTGATCCGGGACGCCGGCCTGCTTCCCGAGGTCCAGGAGGTCGCCGCCAAACTGGCTGTAGAGAGCCCTGAACGCGGTGAAGCATTGATAACGCGCTGGATTGGCCAGGCAGATCAGTACGGCGAGGTGTAACTAGCGGTTGCATCACAGCGACCTTGGTTTACCCTATTGCAGCGAGACTGGGCGGCACCGCCCATCCACAGCATTCCAGGACATGACAGTGAGCAATTCACATTCTCAGAACACACCAACGGACAGCAGGCCATGGCTGGACGAATGTGGACTCGAGGCATTGAATCCTGGGCGGGACGTACTGGACTGGCTGACCTTTGATGGACTGCTCACGCCCCGCCTGCGTTTACATAGCGCAGTTCCGGTGAGTCTGGCGGTATTGCGAGAAGAACCTATCGCACGCCACGGCAACGACACAGACTTGCTGCGCGAGGTAGCCCTGTCAGCCGGAGGCGAGCGCCTGGTTTACGCCCTGAGCTGGTTCCCGGCCCAGGTCATCAGTCGCAACCCATGGCTGAAAACTCTTGCGCAAAAACCTCTTGGTGACGCCCTGTGTTCGCTGCCAAACGTGTCCCGTAGCAATTTTGAATTCCAGCATATCCTCGCCGGAGAGCCCCGCTACGAACGGGCCGTGGAAACATCCGATGAACGACCCTCCGGGCTGTGGGCCAGGCGCTCACGCTTTAATTTGGAGGGCGGCAGCGTGCTGGTGGAAGAGGTTTTTCTGCCAGGGGTGTTTGCGGGGACAACATGCCCGGGCTAAGAGACAACGCACCCTCATCCCGGGCCCGCCTGGGCAAGCAGCTTTGGCAATACGGTCAGCTGATGCGCCTGCATCGGCCTATCGGTACTTTGCTGCTGCTCTGGCCCACGCTCTGGGCATTGTGGATTGCCGGGAACGGCAGACCCGACCCCCAGGTTTTCCTGGTATTCACCCTGGGCGTATTCCTGCTCAGATCTGCCGGTTGTGTCATCAACGACCTGGCGGATCGGAAGATAGACCCCCTGGTAGCACGCACTCGGGACCGCCCCCTTGCCGCGGGCAAGGTCAGTCCCGGCGAAGCGCTGCTTTTGTTCTTCGGCCTCATGCTCATCGCCTTCGGGCTGGTGCTGACCATGAACCGGCTTACCGTTTACATGGCGGTGGGCGGCGCGGCACTGGCCTCGGTGTACCCGTTTACCAAGCGCATTACCCATCTCCCCCAACTGGTATTGGGCGCGGCTTTCGGCTGGGGTGTGCCCATGGCGTTCGCCGCCCAGACGGGAGAGATACCGCAGATCGCCTGGCTGATCTTCCTGGTGGTACTGGTCTGGGCCACGGTTTACGACACCATGTATGCCATGGTGGACAGAGAGGACGACCTGGCTATCGGCGTGAAGTCGACGGCGATACTGTTCGGCGATGCCGATGTCTATGTGATCGGAATATTGCAGTTCGCCCTGATAGGCGGGCTGATCATGATGGGCGACATGGCCGGACTCGGGCCCTGGTACTGGCTGGGCGTGGCATTCGCCGCCGGATCCTCCGTCTACCAGTGGTGGCTAATCCGCGACCGGCAGCCTGAGCGTTGCTTCAAGGCGTTTCTGAATAACAACCTTCTGGGCATATGGGTATTCGCGGGAATTTTTCTGCACTACACCTTCGCTGCCTAGTTACCGCTGCAGCCGGCGGCAGCCTCAAGCTGCCGAATCCAGATCTGACGCCCCCGTGCCTTCAAGACCACGCAGCAAGTCCGAGGCGCGTTCCGCAATCATGATGGTCGGCGCATTGGTGTTGCCGCTTAACAGTGTCGGCATCACCGAGGCATCCACCACTCTCAGGCCGTCCAGGCCGTGCACTTTCAAACGCCAGTCCACCACCGCATCGGCACCCGGACCCATGGAGCAGGTACCCACGGGGTGATATATGGTTTCCGCCTTGGCGCGGATAAACCTCACCAGGTCCTGGTCCGATGTTGCGGATTCCCCCGGATAGATTTCCCTGTCCTTATGAGCTGCAAACGGCGCCTGGGCGAAGATCTCGCGTGACAGCTTCGCTGCTTCAATCATCAGGGGCCAGTCATCCGGATGAGACAAGTAGCGAGGGTTGATGCGCGGGTGACTCACAGGATTGTTATCACGAAGTGTGATTTCTCCGCGACTGGAGGGACGCAGAACACAGGCATGCATGGTGTAACCATGACCCTTCAAACGATTACGGCCGTGATCATCCAGTAAGGCGGGTACGAAGTGCAGCTGCACATCTGGCCGGCCATCCTTGGCCAGGGGGCTGCATACGAAACCACCTGCTTCCGCCGCATTGGTCGCGCCCGGTCCCGAGCGCGTAAACAGGTAACGCATCGCAACCGCTGCCTCCTGTAAAAGGTTGAAGTCGTAGGTATTGGGTTGCTTGCTTCGTACCAGGGTACAAATATCCAGGTGGTCCTGGAGATTCTTACCCACTCCGGGCAGGGAATGAATCGCCTTCACGCCGACCGCTTCAAGCTCCGCGACAGGGCCAATCCCGGACAACAACAGCAACTGGGGTGAGTTGATCGCACCGCCGCTGAGCAGCACCTCTTCACTGGCCCTTGCGGTATGTGGCCGACCACCCTTGAGGTACTCCACGCCCACCGCGCGAGAGGACTTTATAAGCACCCGTGTCACCTGGGCCCGGGTAAGCACAGTGAGATTAGGGCGCGAACGAGCGGCAGCGAGAAATGAAGTTGCCACGCTGCAGCGCCGGCCATGTTTCTGGGTGACCTGGTAGAAGCCAACCCCTTCCTGGGTGGGACCATTGAAATCGTCGTTCGGTGGATAGCCCGCTGCGACGGCCGCCTTCAGGAACACATCGGATAGCGGGTTCACGCTATCCAGGTCCTTTACGTTCAAATAACCCCCGGCACCGTGGAACTCCGAGGCGCCACGCTCCTGGTTCTGAGAGCGCTTGAACAACGGAAGCACATTTTTCCACCCCCAACCGGGATTGCCCAGGTCTTCCCAGTGATCGTAGTCCCTGGGCTGGGCGCGCACATAGCACATGGCATTGATAGAACTGCTGCCGCCGAGTACCCGCCCCCTGGGCCACCACAGGGAGCGATTGTTCAGCTCAGGCTCGGGTTCGGTGTTGTAACACCAGTTGATGCCCTTGTTACCCGCCAACCGACCAATGCCGGCGGGCATGTGAATCAGCGGATTCCGGTCAGCGCCACCGGCCTCCAGCAGTAACACCCGGGTCCCTGGATCCTCGGTCAGTCGATTGGCCAAAACACAGCCCGCTGATCCGGCGCCTACTACTATGTAATGAAATTCCATTTTCTGGGTCTCTATGTTGCACTGCAACCTATTGGTAAAACATTCTCCCGGGGAACACAAGTCAGGCCCCTGCGGGTCCGGTCGCTCTTGCCACCGCCCACACCTCCACCTGGCAAACCCCCGCAGATTTCAACACCCTGGTTGCGGCATCCACGGTGGCTCCGGTGGTAACGACGTCATCCACCAGCGCAATTCGCTGGGGCAATGGCCCTTTCCGCCTTCGCAACCGATATGCGCCTTTTACATTGCGGCGCCTTTGCCGCGCCCCCAGGGTGCTTTGGGGCGGGTCGTGCCGCCAGCGCTCAAGACGATCTTCCAGCACCGGCAGGGACAAGGCCTTTCCCAGGTGCCGGGCAATCTCACTGGACTGGTTAAAACCCCTGGATCTCTGGCGCTTCGGATGCAGGGGTATGGGCAGAATCGCCAGGGGCAGCGGATCCTCCCGACCCATCACCTGCTCCAGCAGCAAACGCGCCAGTAAGCTGCCTGCCACCAGGTCGGCGTTAAATTTCAATGCCTGGATCAGCCGGTCCACCGGAAAACGATACTCCATGGGGCAGCACAGCAGCTCATAAGGCGGTGGCCGGCTAAGGCAGACTCCACAGGCCGGTGCCGGCCGCGCCAGGCTTCGGCCACAGCGCTTGCAGGCAGGGCGCGGGCCGGGCAACGATTCCCGGCACACCTGGCACAACATCCCCTTACCACAGCGCCCAAGGCACAAGTAGCAGCGGGGAGGTCCTTGCAGCCAGGCCAGCAAGTCCGCCAATCCCATTCCGGCCTCCGAAATCTGGTGTATTTGAACCCTTCTTGAAGCATCTTCTTCTATGTTCGCCGAAACAACGCTAATAATTCGCTAATGTGCAGAGAAATCGGATTATAAAGAAGCCTTCAATACAGGCGATTTTCCCACCTATTCCTAAATTTTTTAAGATTTTAGTGACTTTTTAGACCTATTTTAATGCATTTGTCGCCAAAATCGTCGAAAGCGCCAGTCCGAATCGGAGGGCACCGGGCAACCGGAACGGCGATTTGCTTATTGAGGTGTAGGACCAGGGCCCGTCAGTAGTAGAATCCCCTTCCCATGACAGCCGACACCCAAAATCCGTTTCAAATTTGCCCCAGGCAGCTCCGGCGTAACCTGGACAGGGCGGCCACCAGTTACGACGACGCCAGCATGCTGCACAGGGAGATCAGCGCTCGCCTCCTGGAGCGCCTCGAGCTGGTCAGGCTAACGCCACAAGCGATACTGGATGCGGGATGCGGGACAGGCGGGGCCTCGGCGGCGTTGCTAAAGCGGTACCGTGGCGCCCGGGTCACGGCCCTGGACCTGTCCGAGGCCATGCTGGCCCAGGCAGGACGGAAGCAGAAGCTGTTTCGCAAGTTCCAGAGAGTGTGTGGCGACCTGGCCGCCCTGCCCCTCGCCGCCGACTCCCAGGAACTGGTGATATCCAACCTGGCGCTGCACTGGTCGAACGACCTGGACCAGGTCGTTTCAGAATTTGCCAGGGTGCTGCGCCCGGGCGGGCTGCTGAGCTTTAGCACATTCGGGCCCGACACCCTTGGGCAGTTACGCGCTGCATGGGCGTCCGTGGACAACTACAACCACGTCAACCTGTTCGTCGATATGCATGATATCGGTGACGCCCTGATACGAGCCGGATTCGCCGACCCGGTGCTAGACGTTGAGCACCTCACCGTCACCTACCACAGCCTTGATGAACTTCTGCGAGACCTCAAGGCAACCGGGGAAGGCAACGCCACCGCCGGCCGGCCCCGGGGTTTGAGCACGCCCAGGCAACTGGGCGCCCTGGCCGAGGCCTACGAGTCAAACCGTAACGCCGATGGTTTACCCGCCACCTACGAAGTGGTTTACGGCCACGCCTGGGCAACGGCTCCCCGCCAGCGGCAAACCCGGAATGGAGAAACCCTGGTGCCCATGGACGGCTTGCGGACACGCGAAGCCGGCCGCTGAGCTCCTGTTCGCGCCATTCCTGCGGCAAAAGATGGTCAATGATGAGATTCTACCGTGCCGCCCCCGGACGCCGCGGTCACCCCAAATGTCCGGATTTACCGGGTCCGAGTCTAAAAAGCCCGACAAGAATCTTCACCTTCCCGGCATCCAGTCTAAATTCTGGTAGAAAATTCAACGTTCTAGAGCACCGCTCCCCGATTCGGCTAGATTGCGTGGGTTGACACCTTCTAGTACCATTTCGGCTTTCGTAGATGAGCGGCAGACATTCGGGCAGCAAAAGGGAAATAAATCCCTACCAATGTCAGGTGTGAAATGACCGGGTTTATACGCGAAACCGGTCGCAAGCACCGTCCATCCATTGGGTGGAGCGCACAGTTCGTCACGGGGAAACCGAAGAATACGGGGAAGTAGCGGACCGTGGCTGGAGCAGTCGTAATTACACGATCTGTCTTCAGGAAATTCGCCAGTGCCGGGGCAGTGTTGCTGCCCGCCACTTGCCACGGTGATGCAGACAGTTCGCGCTACGACACCGGTAACAGAAGATCGACAAGACACCCTGCCATCCAGATTCAGTTCCTGCTGAACCTGGACGGCAAAAAGCGTCTTTGCTGCGTTGCCAGCAAGGACAGGTAGTTCTGAATTCGTAAAACACAGGAGTTGGGTTTGATGTCCCGCACCATCTTAAACCGGCTGCACAGCGCAGCGCTGGCATTGTTCGCAAGCGCTTTCGCACCTGCGGCACTCGCCGACTGGGCGTTGAATATGCCTGTAGGCGTCACGGAAGTCAGTAAGGAAGTATACGGATTACATATGCTGATCCTCGGTATCTGCGTGGCCATCGCCATCGTGGTATTCGGCGTGATGATCGTATCCATCTTTCTTCACCGTAAATCCCGTGGCGTAGAACCGGCACAGTTCTATCACAGCACCAAGGCGGAGATTATCTGGACTGTTATCCCGATTTTTATCCTTATCGCCATGGCCGTCCCCGCTGCCGAAGGGCTGATCCGGATTGAAGACACCCGCAATGCCGACATGACCGTAAAGATCACCGGGTACCAGTGGCGCTGGCGCTATGACTACCTGGATCATGACATCGGCTTCTACAGCACCTTGGATCGCGAAAGCAACCAGGCTCGCCGGCTAAATTCAGGAACTGATCCGTATTCCGTCGAAAACTATTTGCTGGAAGTAGACCACCCACTGGTAGTTCCGGTTGGCGCCAAGGTCAGGTTGTTGCTGACTGCCGCTGACGTCCTGCACGCCTGGTGGGTGCCGGACCTGGCGGTCAAGAAAGACGCCATCCCCGGCTACATCAACGAAGCCTGGTTCAAGGCAGACGTGCCCGGTATCTACCGTGGCCAGTGTGCAGAACTGTGTGGACGCGATCACGGCTTCATGCCGGTTGTTGTTCACGTGCTGGAACGCGATGAATACGATGCCTGGTTGGTGGAACAGGCCGCCGACAAAGTGGCTACCCCCGAAAACGTTGCAGCTACGCGCAAGCTTTAAGCGGAGACGATAGTAATGAGTCAAGTTGACACCCACGGCCACGACGATCACCACGAGCACGGTCCCGAAAAGGGGCTGAAGCGTTGGCTGTTTACGACCAACCATAAAGACATCGGTACCATGTACCTGATCTTCTCCCTGGTCATGTTCATGACCGGCGGCGCCATGGCGATGGTCATTCGTGCTGAATTGTTCCAGCCTGGCCTACAGTTGGTTGAGCCTGGTTTCTTCAACCAGATGACCACCATGCACGCACTTATCATGGTGTTTGGCGCAGTGATGCCTGCCACCGTGGGTCTTGCCAACTGGATGATCCCGATCATGATCGGCGCGCCGGACATGGCGCTGCCCCGCATGAACAACTGGAGTTTCTGGATTCTTCCGTTTGCCTTCAGCATGTTGCTGCTCACGCTGGTCATGCCCGGCGGCGGACCTGCCGGCGGTTGGACTATGTACCCGCCGCTTATTCAGCAGACCGGTATCGCATTGCCGTTCCTGATCTTCGCGGTACACATGATGGGTATTTCATCGATCATGGGCGCCATCAACATCGTGGTAACCATCATGAACATGCGCGCACCCGGCATGACTCTGCTGAAGATGCCGCTGTTCGTATGGACCTGGCTGATCACCGCCTACCTGCTGGTGGCGGTCATGCCTGTGTTGGCCGGTGGTGTAACCATGCTGCTGACGGACCAGTACTTCGGCACGACCTTCTTCAACGCCGCGGGCGGTGGTGACCCGGTCATGTTCCAGCACATATTCTGGTTCTTCGG
>JBFFTZ010000043.1:0-12769 GCA_041571575.1 Gammaproteobacteria bacterium
GCTCAGCCCCTGGCTATCTGCTGCCTGGAAAATCTCGGTCAAACGGTCGCCAATTTCTTCGAGCTTGGCCATTACGTCCTTGTCGTCGCCCAGATTCAGATACTCGTAGGCGACGTTGATGATGCCGCCCGCGTTAATCACATAATCCGGTGCGTAAAGGATTCCCATCTCCTTCAGGGTGTCGCCATCCTCATCCGTGGCCAACTGGTTGTTGGCGCCGCCGGCGACGATAGATACATTCAGCGTCGGAATAGTGTTCTCGTCCAGGATGCCACCCAGGGCGCAGGGCGCCAGGACATCCGCCTTCTGGGACAGGATCTCATCGCTGGCCACTACCACCGCACCGAACTCTTTCACAACACGCTGCACGGAGTCGGCGTTGATGTCGGCAACAATCAGTTTCGCACCGGCCTCATGCAAGTCCTTGCACAGGTAGTAACCCACGTGGCCCACGCCCTGAACCGAAACCGTCAAGCCATCGAGATCGCCGCGGCCCAGTTTATGAGCGACCGCCGCCTTGATGCCGTGAAAAATGCCGCGAGCAGTCTTGGGCGAAGGATCGCCTCCGGCGCTCCCGCTATCATGGGGCAGACCACTGACAAACTGGGTACGGGTTGCAACGATTTCCATGTCCGAGACGCTGATACCCACGTCTTCGGCGATGATGTATTCGCCACCCTGGGACTCCACCAGGTCTCCAAGAGCCTGGAACAACGCTTCGGACTTGTCCTTGCGCGAGTCACCAATAATCACTGTCTTGCCACCGCCTATGGGCAAACCGGCCATGGCATTCTTGTAGCTCATGCCGCGGGACAAGCGGAGAACGTCCTTGATAGCCTCATCATCAGTCGCATAGGGCCACATCCGGCAACCACCGGCGGCCGGTCCCAATTCGGTAGAATGGACGGCGATAATGGCCTTCAGGCCGCTCTCGGGGTCGCAGCAAAACACCACGCGCTCGTGGTCATCAAACGACATGTGCTGGAAAACGCTCAAGGTGGCCTCCGGGACTTCGGGCTTCAGATTCGCAAGCCGTTATTGTACTAGAAATAGGCCCCATGAAGCGTTACACGGGAAGGTTTTTCACCTTAAATAGTGATATTCAGGCCCAGTCTTTTCGCCGCCGGCACATAAAACGGTGCGCTTGCCTCGGGGCTATCGCCGAGGGCCGCGGAAAACCGACTCCAGGCCACGGTGAGACAGTCCACGATCACGCACCAGGCGGCCAGGTCCTCCCGGTGAGCTTGCTCCCGGGTCTTGCCGACATAGGAGCGCCACAGGGCTTCAGTCTCATCCTCATCCAGGCCGTGGTAGCAAACCAGGGTAGCCAGGTCGATCAGCGGATCACCCCCATTGGCGAATTCCCAGTCGATGAACCGGGTGCTGCAGCCCTGGATAATATTCCCGCACCATAAATCGTAGTGGCACAGCACTGACCGCCCCCTGCGCATGCGCCCCATGGCGCCGGTCACGATTTCCATCAAGCGTGAACGCAATACCGGATCGGCATTTTCCAGGTAAAGCTCCACCGTCTTGAGGGGATCGCATTCGGTTCCCGGCGGATCGTAGCTGTGCAGTCTTGCCAAGGCGTCGGTCAGCGCTTCCAGCTCAGGGGCCTGGGTCAGCATGTTTCGAGACCAGGTCACCCCGGGCAGGTACTCGTAAACGATGAAATTTTTGTCCCGGTCAAACATCACCGGAGCAGGCGCCAGCCCGCTACCGTCGAGCAGCTTCAGCACCTTGAACTCGCGATTCAGGTCCCGGGTGCCATCGGCGTGGCCTCCCCGCCTGACCATGTACCGGGTATCGCCGGCGGTGAGTTTCAGCGCCGGGAAGACACTGCTGTGCGACATCAACTCCAGTTTTGATGCGTCGGCCTTTCCCGCCAGGTCCAGGCGCCTGAGGAGGTAAGCCAGGAATTCGTCGTTACCGGTCATGCAGGAGTATCGGTAAGCTGGCGGCGCGTATTCTGCCAACCAATGTATCCAAATACGGAAATCACCACATAAAGCGCGAATAACAGCGCCGTCAGTGCCAGTCCCCGGCTGTCGTATATATAGATCGACAGACTGTCGATCACTATCCAGTACAGCCAGTTCTCCAGTTTTTTCCGTGTTACCAGGAATGTCGTCCAGACCGCCGCCCAGGTGGTGAACGAATCCAGGTACGGGAATGCGGCCTCGGTGTAGCCGGACAGCAGCCAGCCGGACAGGGCGCTCAGCGCCAGAACGACGGTGATGGCCACGCCATGAACAGACCATGGATAGCTGGAAACCTCCAGGTGCTTTCCGCCCGCCCCGCCACGGCGCCATTGCTGCCATCCGTATACGGCCATGGCCAGGTAAAACACTTGCAGCACAGATTCCATGTACAGCCGCGCGTCAAAAAACAGGTAGAGGTAAATGGCCGTACTGACAAAGGCCGCAGCCCAGCACCACAGACTCTCTTTCACCGCCAGCAGCAAATAGCCAATGGCAAGCACCACCGCCACCAGTTCAAGGTGGTTCATGGCAAGAAAGTCGGCGACAAGTTGCTGCATGTTCAGCTCACCGGCCTCACATCGCCCGAAAGGACTTTCATCACGAAAGACGCCTGCCCCCGAGACTGGTGAGCACTTTGCATTTCCCGGGCCAGCAAGCTCATGACGGTTTCGTACTCGCCAAAAACCTGGGTACTGGTCGGGTTCGTGTGAACCTCCAGTTCAGAATGGCTGTTCAACGCCTCGATAAATTCCACGATGCCGCTTAGGTAGTCATCGGCCAGTGGATACATGCTTATTTCAACGGTCACTTTCACGGGGATTCTCCCGACTTAGTAGCGGTAACTGAGGGTCACGCCAAGCTGGCGTGGATCACCCTGGCGGGTGTAGAGCTTTTCAATCCAGTCCGGGGGCTCGTTGGCAAAAAAGAACCCTCGCACCTGGTATTCCTGGTCCAGCAGGTTCCTGGCCCAGACCTGGACATCCCAGTGCAGTCCCTGGTAGCCCAGCCTGGCATTTAGCAGGCTGTAGCTGGTGGAGCGCTGATCATGGCTGTCGGAAAAGTAGAAGCTATCCTTGCCGCCCAGGTCGGCCCGGGCGTAGTAGCCCTGGCTCGAGTGATAGCTCAAGCCCAGATTGTAATTCCAGGACGGCGCATGGGCCTGCTCCCGACCATCAAGCACACGGGAGCCCGCCTGGTAGTCCTTGAACTCGGCATGCAGCAGACCCAGCGCGCCGTGCAGGGTCCACCCCTCGGCAAAGTCCCACTGCAATTCGGCCTCCAGGCCATAGTTCACGCCCTCGGCAGCATTGTCATTGTAGAACGTGAATGACAGCGGATCAGTGGGATCATCCTGGAAGGAAGTGCTGACCTGTGCGTCATCCCGGTCCATGTAAAACACCGCCATGGATCCGCGCATACCCTTTTCCGGCATCGCAGTCTTCAGGCCGAACTCCAGGTTCCACAGGTACTCGGGGTCAAATTCCCGGCGCTCGGCGGGAATTGAAGGGTTGATGTTGAAGCCACCTGCCTTGTAACCACGCGATAGTGTGGAATACATGCGGGTAAGGGGTGTCATTTCATAACTCAGGGTGAGATGACCGCCGGGCATGTTGTCGGAAGGTTCAAAACCCACTCCCTGGCTATCGCTGTACGTGGCGTCACGCTGTTCCAGCCTCAAGCCCAGCGCCAGGTTCCATTGCTCTGCCAGTTGGGAATCCAGTTGTCCGAACAGTGCCAGGTTGGTGGCCTGGTAATCGGAATAAAGCGAACGGTAGATATCGCCGTTATAGGTATCCAGGATCTCGTTGCTCTCCTCCACCTCCAGGGCGTACAGACCAAGCACCCAGCCGGTGGTCCCGGAGAATAATTCGGCTCCCGGGCGAGAACTCAGGCGCAGTTCCTGGCTCAGGCTGTTGCGCTTCCTGTCGGTCTCGGAGAAAAAGTCGTAGGGTCCGTTGACCCCCCAACTGTCGTCGTTACCCCAATCCCCGTCGAAACTGAACAGCACATCGCTATCCGCCAGGGTGCTGATGCTCAGCAAGGAAACTCGCTCAGACAGATCCCACTCGATGCGCATGGCTCCGGCCGCGGTGCGCTGGCTGTCCCTGCCGGGCTTGTCCGACAGGGTGGTCAGGGAATTATCAATCGCCCAGGCGTCATAGCCGTTATCAAGGTCCACCAGCATGCCGGTGAACTTCACCCGCAAGTCCTCGGAGGGCGCCCAGTGCAACTTGCCCCGGGTGGTTAATTCATCCCGGCCGTTTGTATCGCTGGCGCCAAGGTAGGAATTGTCCCGGAAACCGTCCTGGGAATACTGCTGGGCAACGACCCGGTAGCTGAGGTCCTCGCCCAGGGGTCCGCCAAAGGCAAGGCCCGCGCCGACGGTGGCGTCACTGCCCAGGGTGGTCTCAGCGATAAATTCCGGAGAATCTCCCGGATCCACAGTCCGCACGGAAATCAAACCGGCCAGGGCATTCGCCCCATTGACTGTCCCCTGGGGTCCCCTGAGTACCTCGATCTGCCTGGTGTCGAACAAGGTGGCTACGCCCCCCATCCCGCTGAAATCAATGTCGTCCACCAGGAAGCCCACGGACGGGTTGGGAGCGCCTTCATACTGGCTGCGCTCGCCGATTCCGCGAATCTGGAAATACCGGGGCCGAGAAGTGCCGCCCGCCCAATTCAGGTTCGGAACCATTTGGGCGAGGCTTTCAAAATGCTGCTGCCCGGCTTCCTTGATCAGCGCCTCGTCCATCACGCTCACGCTGGCGGCGGTCTCCATTTCGGAAGCCTCTCGCAACGATGCGGTGACCGTAAGGGTCTCCATCAGGGGATCAGTGGAATCCTGTGCATTGCCGACCGATACATAGGCCAGGGTGCAGGTGGTGGCGGCAATCAGCAGGCGGGGTAATCTATTCATGTAACAGGATCTCCTGGGAAATATCCGGGAGATCCGGTAGTGAGCGATGAGGTGGCTGGTTTGCCGGAGAAAGGCACCTAGTCCCTACGCCGGCACTATCCGGATCAGGTTCAAAGGGTTCCCAACCACCATGGTCACGGTCGGTATCTCAGGCCATCCAGGCCACCCCTAAGGCGGGGACTAATATACCCCAGGACGGGATATTAAGACAGCAAACAGCCGCCAGGGACTGCTCCCCGGCGGCTGTCGCTGGTCTTCAACAAGATCGGTTTCTAGTAGATTTTACGCAGTGCCTTGAGCACATCACGACGGGCAATCATGCCCACCATGCGCTCGTCCTTCATCACCAGGAAACGCCGGAAAGGCTTGTTCACGAAGCGCTGGGCCAGGTCGAGGATAGAGGTGTCGGGATGCACGCTGGCCACATTCTTTACCATGACCTCACTCACCGTACCGGCCATGTCTTCATGGTACCCGGCATGCAGTGCTGCCTTGATGCAATCGAACTCGGTGAACATACCGACCACGTCACCAAGCTCATCCACCACCGGGGCACCTGAAATCCCATGATCGATCAAGATATTGACCGCTTTCATGACTTCCATATCCGGGCGGAGGGTTATGACCTGGGTCGTCATAAAATCGCGAACCTTGATACTACTGATGGGCATTACTGCGTCTCCTGCAAGTTCCCGTCGCGGCCTTGGTGCACTGACAGTCAGTACCAACGCCACCGCAACTACCCTTTAAGGGGTCACGTCCAAACATTACGCCGATGGCGCACCCCAACAAGGCGATGGCGCACACGGCAAAAGCTGCTAAAAATTCCATTCACTCTCTCCTGGGCCCGTTCCCGGACCCTGGGTTCCTTGGGAGCTAGCCGCCGAAATCATCCAGCAGGATGTTTTCAGGCTCCACGCCCTGCTCGTCCAGCATATGGATCACCGCCGAGTTCATCATGGGCGGCCCACACATATAGTATTCGCAATCCTCAGGCGCGGGATGGTCCTTCAGGTACATGTCATACACTACCTGGTGAATGAACCCGGTAGGTCCAGTCCAGTTATCTTCCGGCATCGGATCCGACAGGGCAACATGCCAGGTGAAATTCGGGTGCTTCTCGGCCAGTGCATCGAATTCCTCCGCGTAGAAGATTTCGCGCTTGCTGCGAGCGCCATACCAGAAGCTGATCTTGCGCTTACTGTCCAGGCGAAGCAATTGGTCGAAGATATGGGAACGCATGGGGGCCATACCTGCGCCACCACCGATAAACACCATTTCATTCTGGGTATCCCTGGCGAAGAACTCACCATAGGGTCCGGAAATGACCACGTCATCGCCCGGCTTCAGATTAAAGATAAACGATGACATCTTGCCCGGAGGAACCTCGCCATAAGCCCCGGGAGGCGGCGTGGCGATACGCACGTTGAGAATGATAATGCCCTTCTCGCCCGGGTAGCTTGCCATGGAATAGGCGCGCATCAGGGGTTCATCAACCTCGGACTTCAGATCCCACAGCTTGTACTTGTCCCAATCCTCTCGGTATTCCTCTTCCACGTCGAACTCGGAAAAGCTCAACTTGTGGGGAGGACATTCGATCTGGATATAACCACCGGCGCGGAACGGTACGTCCTCACCCTCGGGCAGTTCCATCACCAATTCCTTGATGAAGGTTGCCACATTGTGATTAGAGCGCACTTTGCAGTTCCACTTGCGAACACCGAATACCTCTTCAGGCACCTCGATCTTCATGTCCTGCTTGACCACGACCTGGCAAGCCAGGCGACAACCTTCGGCCGCTTCGCGCTTGTTAATCGACGAGAGCTCGGTCGGGAGGATTACTCCGCCACCGGAACTGATTTTCACTCGACACTGGCCGCAGGTACCACCACCGCCACACGCGGAGGGTACGAACAGGTCAGCATCTGCCAGTGCACCCAGCAATTTGCCGCCCACCGGCGCTTTCAGTACGCGCTCGTCATTTACAGTTATATCCACCGAGCCGGAAGCAACCAGCTTGGAACGGAAGAACAGGATTACAACCACCAGCACCAGGATAATCCCGGTGAAAAAAGTAGTTCCTAATACAATTTCAATCATTTGCCACTATCCCGGCTAGGCCCCGATCAACACGATCAGAGCTGAATTCCACCGAACAACATGAATGCCATGGACATCAAGCCCACAGTAATAAACGTGATTCCCAGTCCCTGTAGACCATCAGGCACGTCGCTATACTTCAGCTTCTCCCTGAGACCTGCCAGCAGGACAATCGCCAGAGCCCAACCAAGGCCGCTGCCTACACCGTAGACAACACTCTGTACGAAATCGTAATCACGGCGAACCACAAACAAGGTGCCACCGAGAATGGCGCAGTTGACCGTGATCAGGGGAAGGAAGATTCCCAATGCGTGGTAAAGCGCAGGGAAAAACTTGTCCAGGGTCATTTCCAGGATCTGCACCAGCGCGGCGATCACGCCGATGTAGCTGATAAGACCCAGGAATTCCAGGTTGACTCCCGAGATACCAGCCCACTCCAGCGCATCAGGCTTGAGCAGGTACTGGAAGATCATGTTGTTGATCGGCACCGTCAGGGCCTGCACAACAACTACCGCTGCGCCCAGACCAATGGCGGTCTCAACCTTCTTGGACACAGCCAGGAAGGTACACATGCCAAGGAAGAAAGACAGCGCCAGATTTTCAACAAAGACAACCTGGATAAAAAGCGTAAATAGGTTATCCATCAGCTCAGCTCCGTCCTGTGCACGTGACTAATTCGATACTCGGGCTTCTCAACCTGGGCGGGCTTCCAAGTGCGGAATACCCAGATCATCAAGCCAATGATGAAGAAGGCACTGGGGGCCAGCATCATCAACCCATTGGGGTAATACCACCCACCCTCGGTGACCTTGGGCAGCAACTGGTAGCCCAGCAGGCCGCCGGTTCCGAAGAACTCGCGTATCACCGCAACCGTAATCAGCACCAGGGAGTAGCCCAGGGCATTACCGAGTCCGTCCAGCATGCTGGGGATCACGGGGTTCTTCATGGCGTAGGCTTCGGCGCGACCCATCACGATACAGTTGGTGATAATCAGGCCGACAAACACCGACAGGCGCTTCGACAGGTCAAAGGCATATGCCCTTAGCAGTTGGTCAACCACGATCACCAGCGAGGCGATGATGGTCATCTGCACGATGATGCGAATATTGGTCGGAATCTGCTTCCTGATCAGGCTGATACTGGCATTGGAAGCCACCAGTACAGCGGTCAGCGCCAGGCACATCAACAAGGACGCAGCCAGGGATGTGGTTACCGCCAGTGCCGAACAAATGCCCAGCATCTGCAGCGTAATAGGATTGGTATCAACCAGCGGGTCGAGAACTATGCGTTTATCGACTGACATGTTAGCTAGCCTCCATCTGTTGGGCTTTCAGCCTGGCGAGGTAAGGACCAAATCCATCAGGGCCCAGCCAGAATTGCAGCAGGGCAGTCACGCCGTTGCTGGTCATCGTGGCGCCGGAAATACCATCCACCTGGTAAGCAATCATTGGTGAAGAGGGATTGGCGCCGCCCTTGACCACCTCGATCTTGGGCTCGCCGGTTTCATCTATAGCCATCTTGCCCGGCCATTTCGCCAGCCAACGGGGATTATCCACCTCGGCGCCCAGCCCGGCGGTCTCGCCCTGCTCGTAGAACTTCAAGCCACGTACCGTTCTCAGGTCGGCGTCCAGGGCGATAAAACCGTACAGGGTCGAGTACAGGCCCGATCCATAAACCGGCAGTACCACGCCCGTTAACTGACCATCTTTCTTTAGCAGGTAGACCTTGGCCATGTTGGCCCGACGCTTGATGCGTGCGATGTCTTCTTCCGAACCCAGCGCCTGGCTGGTATTCGGCTTGCGTGCCGCAGAAATGGCGTCAAAGGTGTCGGGATCGACCTCTGTGTTCTGCACGCCGGTATCCAGGTCAATGATCTGGGCTTCAACCGAACCCATCAATTCGCCGACCAGGTCAGCCGGGGCACCGGCCTCCGCCAGGCCTGCGGCCAACAGGAGATTTCGCTGCACGTCCAGGCGCTGGTTAGCCTCCTGGGTCGGGCGAAGCACCACGGCCGCACCCGATACCAACACAGAGAACACCAGGCAAAGAACCAACGCTACCAATAGCGTTTTTTGCCAGGAATCGTTACTCATGCCAAACCCTCCCGGCGACGACGACGGCTGATATTCGCCTTGACGACGCCATAATCAATAAGTGGAGCAACCAGGTTGGCAAACAAAATGGCCAACATGATTCCTTCGGGGAACGCGGGATTGGCGACTCGGATGATGACCGTGAGCGCGCCAATCAATGCACCGTATATCCAGCGGCCGGTGTTGCTCATGGACGCACTTACCGGGTCGGTAGCCATGAACATCATGCCGAAGGCAAATCCACCCACCACCAGGTGCCAATACCAGGGCATGCTGGCCATCGGGGTGTAATTGGTGCCAAAGAAGTTAAACAACAGGCTGGTAGCCACCATGCCCAGGAATACACCCAGGATGATTCGCCAGGATGCGATGCGGAAGAAGATCAGGAGCAAGCCGCCCAGTATGCACAGTAAAGCCGAGGTGGAACCCAGGTCGCCCTGAATCACGCCGACGAAAGCGTCCATCCAGCTCACATCGCTGCCGGCGATGCCCGCCATGCCACCACTGGCAGCTACTGCCAGGGGGGTTGCTCCGGAGAAACCGTCAACCGCCGTCCACACGGCGTCACCTGAGATCTGTGCCGGGTAGGCAAAGAACAGGAACGCACGACCGGTCAGGGCGGGATTCAAAAAGTTCTTTCCGGTGCCGCCAAACACTTCCTTACCCAGTACCACACCGAAGCTGATTCCCAATGCGACCTGCCAAAGCGGAATCGCCGGCGGCAGGATCAGGGCATACAACAAGGAGGTGACCAGGAAACCTTCGTTCACCTCGTGGTTTCGAATCGCGGCGAAGACCACTTCCCAGAAACCGCCAACCGCCAGGGTCACCGCGTAGATAGGCAGGAAATACACCATGCCGTACCACATGTTGTCCCACAGGCTGGCAGGGTTGTAGCCCACACTCAGGACCGTCAGCACCAGGCCGCGCCAGTCATCGGGACCGGCCAGCGACAATGCCTGGATAGCGGAGTTAGCCTGGAAACCCACGTTCCAGATTCCGAACACAGCGGCAGGCATGGCTGCAAATACCACTGCGGTCATGACTCGCTTCAGGTCAACGCCGTCGCGAACATGCGGGGCTACGCGGGTGCGATCAGCCGGTGAAAAGAACAGCGTGTCCACCATTTCGTAGACCGCATAGAGATTTTCTAGCCGACCACCCTTGGCAAACAGCGGGTGAAGATTATCCAGCAAACGACGCAGAGCACGCATCAGCCTTCCCTCTCAATCAAATCAAGGTTACTCCGCAACACCGGACCGAAGTCATACTTGCTGGGACACACGTAAGAGCACAAAGCCAGATCTTCTTCATCCAACTCCAGGCAGCCCAACTGCTGTGCGCTGTCGGTGTCTTGCACCAGCACCGCCCGCAATAACTGGGTGGGCAAAATATCCAGCGGCATGACCGCCTCGTAAGAGCCGATGGGCACCATTGCCCTCGGGCTTCCTTCCTGGGAGGTGGTGAAGCCAAACAGCTTGGAACGACCGAACCAGCTTGATGCATAGGTGCGGGTGAGGGAAAACTTCTCCGGTCCCGGTCGGGTAAACGCCAGGAACTTGCGTTCCACCTCATCACCGATCACCGAAATCTGGGTATGGAAACGACCCAGGTAGGCGCTCCAGTCAGAGGCCCGACGACCCGACAGCACTGAACCGGAAATTACCCGGCTTGCTCCCGAATCCAGCTCGTCTTTAACCAGTTCCCTGGTTGAGGCGCCCACCCGCGTACGGATCAGGCGAGGACGCTTCACCTTGGGACCACCCAGGGAAATAACCCGGGTCGGATCCCGGTGGCCGGTCAGCATCAAGTGACCGATCTCCACCACATCCTGATAACCGATGTGCCAGACCATGCGCTTTGCGCCCACCGGGTGCAGCATATGAATATGGGTACCAACCAGGCCGGCGGGATGGGGGCCCGCGAACTGGCTATGCTCGAACTGCTCACCTTCGGGGATGACGGGAGTCAGTTCCGGGGCTGTGCAAACATGAACCTTGCCCGAAGTCAGGGTGCCCAGGGCCTTCAGCCCGGCCTTGAACTCGTTTTCCCGGCCGCGCAGCACGACTGCAGGGTCGGCGGCCAGGGGGCTCGTATCTATCGCCGTGACGAAGATCGCCATGGGCTCGGTATCGGGCACCGGTGTCCTGCTGAACGGACGGGTTCTCAATGATGTCCACAGACCAGACTCCAGCAACAACTTGCGGGTCCGCTCGCCATCCAGCGAATCAAGCCCTTGCTCGCCCACCGGGTCCCAGGTCACCTGATCATCACCGGACAGGCGAATAACTACGGATTGCAGCACTCTCCTGTGTCCCCGGGTAACCGCCTCGATCACACCCGAGCCCGGGGCGGTATGGATCACCTCCGGATTGGCTTTATCCAGGAACATGGGCTGACCCAGGCGAACCTGCTGACCTTCTTCAATCAACATCTTCGGCTTCATGCCGACATAGTCGAATCCGATCAGCGCCACGGTGCTTGTTTCCCGGCTCTCAATCACCTGTTCCGGGACTCCGGAAATCGGCAAGTTCAAACCCTTTTTAATTTCAATCTGCATGGTATTTGCCACAAGACCCCGTCGTAAGTATTTAGGAAAGTTCCACCGCATTTGCCCGGTCATTGCTGGCCAGGTAGCGGCGCACGTTCACACGCTCTAACGTCACCAGGCCACCACAGTCGGCCTGCTCAAATAAATCATCCAGCACGGCCTGGAACACATCCAGCTTCGCCTGCTCATCTACCAGTTCGATGACCACCGGCAAATCTGCCGACAAATCCAGCACCCTTGTAGTGCGAATCCTGCTGGTCGCTCCGAAACCGGTCATCCCCTTCCAGGCCGTCGCACCGGCCAACCCGGCCGAGCGAGCGCTTTGCACGACGCGCTCATACAGTGGCTGGTGGCCAACCTTGTCGGCCTCCCCCACAAATATGCGCATCAGCATCGCTTGACCCGTCAAATTCATCTCGCTACCTCAAAATGGCCGACACCAGGAGCATGCCCAGGTAAAAACATGCCATGGCGCCTACCAATGTCGCGGTCATATACGCCGCGGCCAAAAAATAGTCGTGCTCGCTCATGTAGGCGTGCAACTCGTACACAAAGGAAGACAGCGTCGTAAAGCCTCCACAAAAACCGGTAGCCAGCAAAAGCCGCATCTCGGTTGAAGGCAACTCCGTTTTGAAAACCATTTGCATGATCACACCGATCAGGAAACAGCCGGCTAAATTCGCCACCAGGGTTCCCGCCGGAAAGCTTATGGCCAGCGCTTGACCGGCCAGGGATAGCAAGTAGCGGCAAATCGCCCCCAACATCCCACCGACACCTACGTAGGCTATCGGAGCCAGGCTCAAAATGGTCTTCAAAACACTCTCCCCTCACGGTGCGAAGTTTTCGATTTGAGCACCTTAATGTCAACTGTGGCGGATACCTATAGCCATAGCGGCGAATCTTTGAAAACCACTGCAAAAACAGTATGTTTTTCGCCTTGTTCCTGTTGTATTTATGCACTCAAGGCCGCAAAGACTAATGCAAAAGCGGGATATTGGTAAGCTCGAAAGGGTGGTTCCGCTTGCCAGGACGGCAGGCCGGGAGCGGCGAATCAAGGCCCAGATTGGTCTCTAGGAGAACTCCGCCGGCGGTAAAAACTCAGTCTTTGCTGCGAATAACCAGAACC
>JBFFTZ010000044.1:0-12641 GCA_041571575.1 Gammaproteobacteria bacterium
ATAACGCAACTGCGAAGCTGCCATAGTTAATCCTACTCATGCCGAAAATCAGCTAAAGCTGCTAGCATGGGAAAAGCTGTAACTCTCACTGACTACAAAATATAGCCCTCGAACCCCATCAGAACGCCTCTCAGCGGGCCCGGATGAAGGAACTAGGGAAGGGAGAAGAATATGAGTGACCCCACGATTTTGGCACCTGAAGGCGGCGAAAAAATTTCCGTTAAAGATGGCGTACTGCAGGTGCCTAACCATCCGATCATCCCGTTTATCGAGGGTGACGGAACGGGCCCCGATATTTGGCGAGCCACCGTCCGACTCCTGGACGCAGCGGTCGAAAAAGCCTACGGCGGCCAGAAACAGATTAAATGGGTAGAAATCTTTGCTGGAGAGAAGTCCTACAACCAGTTCGGCACCTGGCTGCCCGACAGCACCGTGCAAGCCTGTCGTGATTACCTGGTATCCATCAAGGGCCCCCTGACCACGCCCATCGGCGGCGGCATTCGCTCCCTGAATGTGGCCCTGCGCCAGATGCTGGACCTGTATGTCTGCCTGCGGCCCGTGCGCTGGTTCAAAGGTGTTCCTTCCCCGGTGCGCAAGCCACAGGATGTGGACATGGTGATCTTCCGCGAGAACACCGAGGACATATACGCAGGCATCGAATTCGAAGCTGGGAGCGCCGAAATCAAGCGCTTCATGTCCATGTTTGAAGAAGCATTCCCCAAGCTCTACGGCAAGATTCGTTTCCCCGACACCACGGGCCTGGGTCTGAAGTCTATCTCCCAGGAAGGCACCGAGCGCCTGGTAAGAGCGGCTATTCGTTACGCGATCGACAACAATCGCAAGAGCCTGACCTTCGTGCACAAGGGCAACATCATGAAATATACCGAGGGCGCCTTCCGCAACTGGGGTTATGCCCTGGCTGAGAAGGAGTTCCCGGAGCACACCTACACCTGGGACCAGTGGGAACGCACCCGCGCCGAAAAGGGCTCCGAGGCAGCCAATGCCGAGCAGGAAGCTGCCCTGGCAAGCGGCAAGATCCTGGTCAAGGACGCCATCGCCGACATCACACTCCAGCAGGTACTTACCCGTCCCAAGGAATTCGATGTCATTGCCACCATGAATCTCAATGGCGACTACCTGTCCGACGCCCTGGCTGCACAAGTTGGCGGTATTGGCATTGCCCCCGGCGGCAACATCAATAACGACACGGGTCACGCGGTATTTGAGGCCACCCATGGCACCGCGCCCAAGTACGCCAACCTGGACAAGGTGAACCCGGGTTCCCTGATCTTGTCGGGCGAGATGATGCTTCGCTACCTTGGCTGGACCGAGGCAGCAGACCTGATCATTTCCAGCATGGACAAAACCATAGGCTCCAAGTTTGTCACCTATGACTTTGCCCGATTGATGGAAGGTGCCACCGAGGTCAAGTGCAGCGAATTTGCCGACCACATGATCTCCAATCTATGATCAAGGCATGATTTCAGACCACGATGAGGCCCTGGCGCAGCAATGCGCCAGGGTCGTGTTCGAAGCATTCCGAACTTACAACCGCGGCTTCGTCGCCATATCCCGTCGCGCGAAAGACCGCTTCATCAAGCGCGAATGGCACAAAGCGCAAGATGACACCGTAGAACGAATCGACTTGTATGAAGAATCCGTTCAGCGCACCAGGGAAGAACTGGAGGCACTGCTGGGCGAGCGTGCCGAAGACGTAGATATCTGGGCCCGGGCCAAGGACATTCACACCCAGATGATCGCGAGCCTGGTCGACTCTGAATTCAACAAGACTTTTTTCAGTTCGGTAACCCGCCGTATTTTCAAAACCATTGGCGTTGACCCCAGGGTGGAATACCTGGCCCTGGATGTCATGCCGCTGAAGAATATCGCCAAGCCGGTACCGACCTTCCGTATGCAGCACCTGGGGTCCACCCGCTGGCTACTGGACGACCTGCTGAGCAAATACACACTTGGCGTGCGCTATAGAAATATCGACTCAAGCGTCAAATACGTTGCCAAGGAAATAGACGCCTATTGGGAGCTGCATCATGGCAGCGAAAAGATTCGCTCGATAGAAACCATACAGGCAGTTTTCTACCAGGGTCCCCGTGCCTTCATCGTTGGCCGGATCGATTCCTCGATGGGTACCTCTCCCCTGGTACTCGCATTGAAAAACACGGATGAAGGCATCCTGGTAGACGCGGTTCTCATGTCCCAGAAAGATGTCAGCATCCTGTTCAGCTTTACCCGCTGGTACTTCCACGTGGACCTGGAAACCGTGGGTGATGCGCTGGTATTCCTGCGCTCGATCCTGCCGAACAAACCCATCAGCGAGTTATATACCGTCATGGGTCGGGCGAAACAGGGAAAGACCGAGCGCTTCCGCACATTTAAACAGCATCTGTCCCTTTCCCAGGACAAGTTCATTACCGCACCGGGTGAGCGAGGCATGGTCATGGCGGTATTCTTGTTGCCGTCTTTTGACATCGTGTTCAAGGTCATTCGAGACCGGTTCGCCTATCCCAAGACCATGAGTCGCCGGGAGGTAATGCAAAAGTATGCGCTGGTGTTCAAGCATGATCGTGCGGGACGCCTGGTGGATGCTCAGGAGTTCAGGCGACTTGAGTTCCCGGTGGAACGCTTCGATGAAAAGACGCTGGACGAGTTGCTCAACGAATGCGGCCAGACCTGTCATATCGAAGGTAGCGACCTTATCCTGGAGCATTGTTACGTCGAGCGGCGCATGACGCCCCTGAACATTTACTTGCGGGAAGCCAGCCCCTCAGACAAGGCCTCCGCCGTGATTGAATACGGGCAGGCCATTCGCGACCTGGCTGCTTCAAATATTTTCCCCGGGGACTTGCTACTGAAGAATTTCGGCGTCACCCGTCATGGACGCGTGATTTTCTACGATTACGACGAACTGTGCCTGGTCACCGAATGTCGCTTCAGGGACCTTCCCCAGGCCCGCTCGTATGAAGACGAGATGCGCGCCGATGCATGGTTCTATGTGGGAGATGACGATGTCTTTCCCGAGCAGTTCATCAACTTTCTTGGACTGGATGAAGAATCCAAAAAAATCTTTATCGAATACCACCACGACCTGCTGACCGCTGATTACTGGCGTAACATCCAGACTCGACTCAATGCGGGTGAAATGCTGGAAGTCGTCCCCTACTTCCGCAAACCGGTTATCAGCATGGCGGCAGTCTAGACAACACCTCCAGGCAAAAAAAAGGTGGCCCAAAGGCCGCCTTTTTTAATTCATCCGCTAAGGTTACTTGAGGGTATTGATGTAAGCGACAACATTGTTGATCGCTGCATCATCAGCCAGCATCTTGGCCATGGAAGCCATCTGCATGCCATAGGAATCCTTGGCGTGAGCACCGCGGGCCCCGGATTTGAAATTCTTCAACTGTGTGACCAGGTAGAAATCACTCTGGCCTGCCAGGATCGGAGCGTTCATCGCCTGGTTGCCCTTGCCATCTGCACCATGACAAGCCGAGCAAGTCGCATACGCCGTCTTTCCGGCAGATACATCGCCCTGGACCGTCGCCGCCGGTTGGGATACCGGCAAACTGGCAATATATGCGGCCACGTTGGCCATCGCCGTGTCATCGGCCAGCATCATGGCCATGGGGGCCATGGTTTTGCCAAAAGTGTCATTGGCGTTGCTGCCACGCACGCCGACTTTGAAATTACTCAGCTGCCTGACTAGGTACCATTCTCCCTGGCCGGCCAGCTTCGGAGCGTTCATGGCCTGGTTGCCTTCGGCGTTGGCGCCATGACAAGCCCCACAGGTTCCATACAGGGCCTTGCCGGCAGCTGCATCACCGGCGGCGTAAGCAGGAGCGGTACTAGCCGCAGCGATCAACAACGCTGAAATCAGAATCTTTTTCATGGTTTACCTCAATGTATTTCGCAACGTCCGTGGCGACCTGCGGGCATTGTATCGCCATCCGGGGCCGACAGACAAAAAGCCTGCCAGGAAAGCCTCCACCGGCACCGGCGAAATCTTCCCAGCCAAACGGGGATGACCCAAAGAGCGCAGATAAAACATGAGGTTAGCCCGACCAACCCCAAGGGGCTGGCCGGGCATAGATTGGCGAATATCATCGCCGCAAGTCTATTGCTCGTTGCTACGCGCAGACATACTTGATGAGGGAGCCAGCAACTGGATGCTCACCCGACGTTCCATGGCGTAACCGTCCAGGTCGCCTTCGGCGGATTTCGCCTGGCTTTCACCCCAGGCCCCGGCGTGGATGCGTTCCGGCGAGATACCGTATTCCTCGAGCGCATGCCTCACCGATGCCACCCGCGCCTCCGACAGGGCCTGATTGAAATCGGTATCGCCCCGCTCATCGGCAAAGCCATCCAGGCGAAGTTGCAGGTCAGGGCGTGAACTGAGTAACTGACCAAGCTGCTGTAGCCGCGGGAGCTCCGCCTCCATCAAGCTGGTCTCTCCGGTCCTGAACAACAAGTCGAATCCGACGCTTTCCGCTACCTGCTCGCTGGGTATCTGGCGAGCAAGCTGCTCGCGCGCGGCGGCCATGGAGGACCGGGCATCTGCCAGGGCAAGCTGCAGCCGGGTCGCTTCCTCCAGGTTCTCATCAAGCCGGGATTCCAGGGTGTGGACCTGGAGCGTCAGCTCATCCGCATCATGGGCCCGTGAAAACAATTTTCCCAGGTGGATGCCCGCCACGGCGCCAACCCAGGCACCTACCGGACCGCCAACCGATCCGACCGCCAGGCCGACACCGAATCCAAGTTTTTCTTCGCGGCTGGAGTCTCTTTCAGACGCCTGGGCAGCGGAGCCCACCAGTGCTGCAACAACAGCTATTACGACTAGGGTTTTCCTCATGATCCTGCTCTCCTTTCCCCCTGAATTGGGGCATGGATCTATTTCACCGTTGCGCAGAGCACTGCAAGAGGCGGAATGCGGATGTATTGGGGGCGAATAATGGCGAATCGTGGCGACACTATTTCGGTGCCGCTACCCGTCATTCCTGATAATCTGTTGGTGGAGGATGGTCCAAAGGGGTAAATATGCCATGGAGGCCCATGTATTTTTCCTTCAGCTTGCACTCATCCTCATCAGTGCAAGAATCCTGGCAGAGATCGCTAACCGACTTGGCATTCCAACGGTAATTGGCGAGCTCACTGCCGGAATCATTCTCGGCCCAAGCTTGCTTGGCTGGCTGGAGGTCACCCTGCAGCTACAGCTCATGGCCGAGATCGGCATCATCCTGTTGCTTTTCAAAGTCGGACTGGAAACCGACCTGGACCGACTCACGGCGGCAGGACGCAGCGCGGTGTCTGTCGCCCTGGTGGGCTTCGCCATGCCGTTTTTCATGGGCTATGCCCTGGCCCGGGAATTATTCGACCTCCCGCCCATGGTGGCCCTGATGCTGGGCGGCACACTAACGGCCACCAGCATCGGCGTCACGGTACGAATTCTCCAGGACGTTGGCAGGCAAAACAGTACCGAGGGACAGGTGGTTCTTGGCGCTGCGGTACTGGACGACGTGCTGGGCGTCATACTCCTGGCGACCCTTTACCAGATCTCCGTGGAAGGGCAAATCAGCCTGCTCGCCCTGGGTAGAATTTGTGCTTTCATCGGCGCGTTCTTCCTGCTGGCACCACTACTGGCGAGAATACTTTCAACAGTCATACAAAAACTGCTGGGCAAGTCCACCATGCCCGGACTTATTCCCAGTGCAATTATCGCCCTGGTATTGTTGTTTGCCTCGCTGGCCAACCTGCTGGGGGCACCCGAACTGCTGGGAGGCTTCGCCGCAGGCATCGCCCTTTCCCGGCGATTTTTCCTGCCCTTCGGAATTTCCCTGGCTCATCACCACGCCTTTGCCCAGCGCATCGACGTCCAGACCACACCCATCATCCAGCTATTTACGCCGATCTTTTTCGTGGTAGTGGGGCTATCACTGGACCTGAACCAGGTGGACTGGAGTTCCGGATTTATCTGGTTGTTCTCCCTGGCAACGGCCACGATTGCCATACTGGGCAAACTCGCCGGTGGCCAGGTGCTATTCAGGCGTCACATGGTCTTCAGAACGGCCGTGGGAATTTCCATGGTGCCCAGGGGTGAGGTCGGGCTGATATTTGCCGAACTGGGCCGGGCCTCGGGGGTCTTCGGCCCCCAGGTCTATGCGGCACTGGTAATCGTCATCGCCTACACCACCATGCTCGCGCCGTTCTGGATAAAGCTCTTCTACAGGCGCTACGGGGACCACCCCAGCCTGGCATTCGAAAAAGGCCCGGAGGAAATCTCCTCCGAATCAGGCTTTCACCCGGGATAACCGGCAGGCCCCTGCCGGCGTCGGATCTACATGCCTTTGAGCAACTGCCTGCCGATGATGATTTTCTGCACGTCGGAGGTCCCCTCGTAAATCTGGGCCACTCTCACGTCACGGTAAATTTTCTCTACCGGGAATTCCCGGGAATATCCGTAACCACCGAAAACCTGGATCGCATCAGAACAAATTTTCTCTGCCGCTTCGGAGGCAAACAATTTGGCCATGCAGGCCTGCTTCAGGCAGGGCTGGCCCGCCTCGCGCATGGCAGCGGCATTCATCACCAGCATGGTGGCCGCCTCCAGCTGGGTCGCCATGTCCGCCAATCGAAAAGATACCGCCTGATGGTCTACCAGGGGCCGTCCAAACGCCACCCGTTCCTGGGCATAGGCCACGGCATGCTTCAGAGCCGCCCTGGCCATACCGACGCTCTGTGCGGCGATGCCAATCCGGCCGGTTTCCAGGTTCGCCAGGGCGATACGGTAGCCCTCGCCTTCTTTGCCCAGTAGATGATCCTCCGGGACAAAGGCGTTCTCGAAACTTAACTGGACCGTATCCGATGCTTCCTGCCCCAGCTTGTGTTCGATCCCGCTGACGCGCATTCCCTCGGTACCCGCCGGCACCAGGAATGCGGACATTCCCTTCTTGCCTGCATCGGGGTCCGTCACGGCAAAAACAATCACAGCCCCGGCAATGGTGCCAGAGGTGATGAACTGCTTGGTGCCACTGATTACGTAGCCGCCGTGGACTCGCTTCGCACGGGCCTGGAGACTGGCTGCATCCGAACCAGCCTGGGGCTCGGTCAGTGCGAAGGCGCCGATCATTTGGCCACCGGCCAGGGGCTTGAGGTATTTTTCCTTGAGCATGTCACTGGCGCTGGCCTGGAGGATGGCGCACACCGGTGCATTGTTGACACTCATGATGGTGGAAACGGCGCCGTCACCGGCAGCAATTTCGATCAGGGCAAGGGCGTAGGAAACGTAGTCAAGACCCGCGCCATTCCACTCCTCGGAAACGGTCATTCCCATGAAGCCCAGCTCACCCATTTCATGCAGGACCTCAATATCCACGGCGCCTTTCTTCTCCCACTCCCGGGTGTTGGGCGCCAGTCGCTCCTCGGCAAAACGTTCTGCCGCATCGCGAATCATTTCCTGCTGTTCGTTCAAAATCATGTTTTTTCTCCGCCTTGATTCCACCCGGTCGGTCTACTGACCGAGCTGGCATGTTGCCTGCAATTGTAGGCCACCGAAGCTCTCAATGTCCGCGACCCCTCGCCTTTCGCCTTTCCTGGCTGCTGCGGTTTACCCGGTGCTACCCGGCCGGACAATCTGTGAGTCCTTCACCCCTTCCATCACCTGGTCTGCATCGGGCGAGCCATAGCGCCAGCGACACCAGCCGAAAATCAGGACACCCAGTGCCGCCCAACCACCAACGATGGCCCATTCGTATGGCCACACCAGGCCCGCAGGACTCCCCGGCATATATAGCCAGCCTATGGCCAGCGACATGACCAGCGCGGCCCCTCCCACCCAGTTTCCGGCCGCCACCCGGTAGGGTCGGGGCATATCCGGTTCCTTGCGACGCAAGATCAGGAACGATGCCACCACCATGGCGTAAGCGATCACGATACCCAGGCCACCGGCGTTAGCCACCCAGACCAGCATGGGCCGTCCAAACAAGGGCGCAAACATTGAGCTGATACCTATGAGAATAATCGCCCTGTGGGGTGTGCCATAACGTGGATGCAGCACACCCAGCCACCGGGGCAGCATACCGCAATGGGCCAGGGCGTATGTCGCGCGACCGGCGCCCATCAAGAATGCATTCCAACTGGTGAGAATACCGGCGACACCTGCCGCCAGGACGACCCTGCCCATCCACTCCGACCCCCAGCCCAGGGTGGCCGCGTCGGCTGTGGCCAGACCGGAGGTGGTCAGCCGGCCGCCGGGCACGAGCAATCCCACGGCCACGATAATCAGTACGTACCAGGCCACCGCCACCAGCACGGACAACATCAGCGCCTTGCCAATCTCCTTGCTGGGCAGGTCGATTTCCTCGGCAGCCTGGGGAATCACATCGAAGCCCACGAACATAAACGGTACGATCAACATCACACCGGTGACCGCCGCCACGCTCATCGGCGGCCCCTGCATAAAGTTATCCACGCTGCCCTGGGTGATGCCGCCCAGCAAGACCATCAACCCGGCAATCAACAAACCGGTCACTACCATCAACTGCATGGACGCGGCGGTGCGCACGCCACGCACGTTCACCCAGGTAACCAGGGCGGCGCCGGCAACGCCAATGGCAACCCAGCTGGCGTATACGTCCCATCCGGCAATGGTCCACAGGTATCCGGCGTTCAACCCGGGCGCCAGGCCAATCAGCACCGTGGGCAAGGCCACCGCCTCGAATGCCACGACTGCCACATACCCCATCAGGATTCCCCAGGTGCATATGAACGAGGCCACCGCCCCCATGGCGCGATAACTGTACACATGCTCACCACCCACCCGGGGCATGGCCGCAGCCAACTCCGCGTAGGCCAGGCCTATCAAGACCACCGCCACCCCGCCAATCAAAAAGGCCGTGGCTGCGCCCAGGGTACCGGCCTGGCTTATCCAGGTTCCGGTCAGGGCGACCCAGCTCCAGCCAATCATGGCGCCAAATGACAGGGCCAGGACCTCACGCAGTTTCAATACCCGCTTCAGGGACCCGCCGCTCATCGGACGTCACTCCCGTGGAAAAAGCCAGGGGTGGCTGTGGTGACGTCCCGGGCGGGGCTGGCAATCTGGGGGGCATTCATTCGGGCTGTCTCCGGGAAATGGGATTAGCGGCTGTTGGCCGACCGGTGGATGTTAGCCCAGTTGCTTTGCAGACCACAGCTGAAGAGCCAAAAAACCCGGCTTTATCCAACCTGTGGCGACCTCGTGGCCTAAATCCCGGTCAGATTCCGAATCCAGCACCCCTCCCGGGGCATGGCGAGGTAAGAGGCTCTGAGATAGAATCGACGATTCGTTTTCAATCACTGAGATAGTGAAACCAGAAGGGCATTTTATGAGCATCGTCAATGACACCAGCCTGTTCAGATCCCAGGCATACATTAACGGCGAATGGGTCGATGCAGACTCCGGAGACAGCGTGCCGGTAACCAACCCTGCCGACGGCAACACCCTGATCTCAGTGCCCGACATGGGCGCCGCTGAAACCCGGCGCGCAATTGATGCAGCCAATGCCGCCCTGCCCGCCTGGTCTGCACGTACCGCCAAGGACAGGGCAGCCATCCTGCGTCGCTGGTATGAACTGATCATGGAGAACCAGGAAGACCTGGCCCGCCTGATGACCGCCGAACAGGGCAAGCCCCTGGCCGAGTCCCGGGGTGAAGTCGCTTACGGCGCCTCATTCGTGGAATGGTTTGCCGAGGAAGGCAAGCGCACCTACGGAGACGTGATTCCTCACCACGCCCCGGGCAAGCGCCTGATCACTATCAAGCAACCGGTAGGCGTCATCGCCGCCATCACGCCCTGGAATTTCCCCAATGCCATGATCACCCGCAAGGTGGCCCCGGCACTGGCCGCTGGTTGCACGGCCCTGGTCAAGCCCGCCGCGGAAACTCCCCTGTCGGCACTGGCGCTGGCTGAACTGGGTGAGCGGGCCGGTTTCCCGCCGGGCATCTTCAACGTCATCACAACCAAACACTCCTCGCTGGTTGGCGGTGAAATGACGAGCAACCCCATTGTGCGGAAATTCTCTTTCACCGGTTCCACCGAAATTGGAAAACTGCTGATCAAGCAGTGCGCCGACACGGTCAAGAAGGTCACCATGGAACTGGGCGGCAACGCTCCGTTCATCGTGTTTGACGATGCCGACCTGGATGCCGCCGTACAGGGTGCCCTGGCCTCCAAGTACCGGAACGCCGGACAGACCTGTGTCTGCGCCAACCGTTTCCTCGTGCAGGATGGCGTGTATGACGAATTCGCGAAAAAGCTTGCCGCCGCCACTGCCCAACTGGTGGTGGGGCGTGGTGAAAAAGACGGCGTGAGCGTGGGCCCGCTGATCAACAAGGAGGCCATCGACAAGGTTGACAGCATCGTTCAGGACGCCATCAGCAAAGGGGCCACAGTGCTCCTGGGCGGCAAGCGCGACGATACGGGAAGCAACTTCTACCAGCCCACGATCCTGACCCACGTCACCGACGACATGGAAGTGGCCAGCGAGGAGATCTTCGGCCCGGTCGCACCGCTGTTCCGCTTCAAGACTGACGAGGAAGCCATCCGTATCGCCAACGACACGCCCTTCGGGCTGGCTGCGTACTTTTACTCCAGGGACATCGCCCGGGTGTGGAAGATTGCCGAGGGTCTGGAATACGGCATGGTCGGCATTAACGAAGGCATTCTTTCCACCGAGGTCGCTCCTTTTGGCGGCGTGAAGGAAAGCGGCGTCGGCCGTGAAGGCTCCAAATACGGTATCGACGAGTACATGGAAATCAAATACCTGTGCCTGGGCGGTATGGACAGCTGATCCATCCACGGCTGCGCAAACCACAACACATCGAGAGAGCAAAACGATATGACGACCAACAAAGAGCTACAGGCACGCCGCGACGCCGCAGTGGCCCGCGGGCTGGGTAACCTGATTCCTGTCTTCGTCGACCGGGCGGAGAATTCCGAAATCTGGGACGTGGAAGGCAATCGCTACATCGACTTCGCCAGCGGTATCGCCGTGCTGAACACCGGCCACCTGCATCCCAAGATCAAGGCCGCAGTGCAGGCACAGCTGGAACGCTTCAGCCACACCTGCTTCATGGTCACCCCTTACGAATCCGGTGTGGAGCTGGCTGAAAAGCTCAACGCACTGGCCCCCATCGAGGGACCGGCCAAGACCATATTCGTGACCACCGGCGCCGAAGCGGTTGAGAATGCCGTGAAGATCGCCCGGGTCCATACCGGTCGTTCCGGCGTGATCACCTTTGGTGGTGCCTTCCATGGCCGCACCCTCCTGGCCATGGCACTGACCGGCAAGGTCGCCCCGTACAAGTCCAGCTTCGGCCCCATGCCCGCGGAAATCTTCCACGCGCCCTATCCTGTGGCCTACCACGGTGTGAGCGTGCAGGACTCCCTGGACGCCCTGGAACACATCTTCAAGTGGGATATTGAACCCTCCCGTGTTGCAGCGATCATCCTGGAGCCCGTGCAGGGTGAAGGCGGCTTCTACGCTGCGCCCAGGGAATTCTTCCAGGCCCTGCGCAAGCTGTGTGACCAGCATGGCATCGTGCTGGTCTCCGACGAGATCCAGGCTGGTTTCGCCCGTACCGGCAAGATGTTTGCCATCGAACACAGCGATGTAAAACCCGACCTGATCACCATGGCCAAGAGCTTGGCCGGCGGGTTCCCGATAGCTGCGGTCACCGGCAAGGCCGAGATCATGGACGCGCCTCACCCGGGTGGACTGGGCGGCACCTACGCCGGCTCGCCCCTGGGCACCACTGCGGCCCTGGCTGTGCTGGAAGTCATCGAGGAAGAGAAGCTTTGCGAACGTTCACTGGCGCTGGGTGAACTCATGGTCGGCCGGCTCAAGGCCATCCAGAACGAAACCACCTGCGTCGGCGACGTGCGTAATCTGGGGGCAATGGTTGCCATGGAAATGGTCAAGGACGGAGACGCCAACAAGCCGGATGCCGACCTGACCAAGGCCCTGGTAACCCTGGCGGCCCAGCGCGGATTAATCCTGCTCTCCTGCGGCGTCCGCGCCAATGTGATCCGCTTGCTGGCACCGATAACCGCCAGCGACGCAATCGTCAACGAGGGCCTGGATATACTTCGTGACTGCCTCATGGAGTTACTCGCCAAGGACAAGGTCGCCTAGGCAAGCGCAAAAAAGACACGGCTGGCCCGCATGATGCGGGCCGGTTGCTTTAAGGAAGCGTGATTATGAGCAAGACATTGCACCAGCCCCTGGGCGGGAACCAGATGCCGCGTTTCGCCGGCCCGGGCACCATGATGCGCCTGCCTGCGAAGGAAAGCGCCGCCGGCCTGGACGCCTGTTTCGTTGGCGTGCCACTGGATATAGGCACCTCCAACCGATCTGGCGCCCGCTTTGGACCACGCAGTATACGCAACGAGTCGGTATTGCTGCGGCCCTACAATATGGCCACCCGGGCGGCTCCGTTTGATTCACTGTCGGTAGCTGACATCGGCGATGTGGCGATCAACACCTTCAACCTGCAAAAATCCATACCGATTATCGAGGCAGCCTACGACGAAATCCTGTCTCATGATGTGATCCCCCTGACCCTGGGCGGCGATCACACGATCGTGCTGCCCATCTTGC
>JBFFTZ010000045.1:0-12590 GCA_041571575.1 Gammaproteobacteria bacterium
AACAGTACCCGCGAGCAAACTACCCGGGTTTTAGGGAGTGGCTGTGCATACCCCCGCCGGGCTCCTCCAGCAACTTCTCTATGGAGAAGGTGACGCTGGGGAAGGCCAGGTCCTGCCAGGGTATTTCGTCCGGGCTGAATAGCCGGACCTCCAGGCTTTCCTCGCCCGCTGAAAATTGGCCGTCCAGCAAGCGTGCCCGGAACATGATGTGGACCTGGTTTACATGGGGGACCGAGACGGTGGCCAGCATGCTCCCGATTTCCACCCGGGCGCAGGCTTCCTCCAGGGTTTCTCTTGCCGCACCTTCTTCCAGGGTCTCTCCAAGTTCCATGAATCCGGCGGGTGCCGTCCAGTACCCCAGGCGCGGTTCAATCGCGCGCTTGCACAGCAACAGCTTGCCCTCCCATTCGGGAACACAACCCACCACGATCAGTGGATTCTTGTAGTGAATGGTTCGGCAGGCCGAGCACACGTGTCGGAGTGCATTGTCGCCGTCGGGAATCTCTATGACGATGGGTTTCCCGCAGTCGCTGCAATAGTTCATGGTATTCCCGGTGGCTACTGGCTAGGCAAGGGACGGAGAATATCCGCAGGCTTCGCCGTGCGTCCAGTCATTTGCCGGGCCATATAGCCAGATCGACGGAATAATCGGCGGCCTCGCGTCGAATACCGCCAAAGCACACGCCGTTGTTAACAGTGTGCCCGCGGGAATCCATTACATGTCGACGGAAGTGTCCAGAGCAAGCCGGTTTTGCGATTTGGTTTTAGCACTGAATTCGCCCGGGAACCGGCCGTCAGCGGGGTCTAGGGCATAAAAAAAGCAGCCCGGCGGCTGCTTTTCTTAATGATGGTAGCGGTGGGCGGACTCGAACCGCCACGCCCAGAGGGCAACTGATTTTGAGTCAGTCTTGTCTACCAATTCCAACACACCGCCATCAAGGCGCGCCATTATAGACGGCAA
This sequence comes from Gammaproteobacteria bacterium, assembly GCA_041571575.1. Taxonomy (GTDB): domain Bacteria; phylum Pseudomonadota; class Gammaproteobacteria; order Steroidobacterales; family BM003; genus CAKZML01. The sequence continues at coordinate 962 of JBFFTZ010000045.1, forward strand.
GCACCGTCAAACCAACAGCGATTCAGAGTATTTTAGCGGTGCCCTTGCTGGCCGGGACGGTTTGAAAGCCCGCCAGGGAGTGAAAAAAGTCTTTTTTTGCCAATTGGCTGCAACCATTCACCGGGATGCCGCATCTATAGGTACAGGATGTCTAGATTTAGCGAAATCGAAATTGCCCCCTCCCTGCTGGCCAGGGCCGTGGCAGGTGACTCACAGGCCCACGAGGGCTTGTACCGGGCATTTAGCGGTCCGGTGTACACCCTGGCACGTCGCATGCTGGGCCAACCGGCGCAAGCCGACGAGGTGCTGCAGGACACGTTTGTCGAGGTCCTGGACGGAATCGGGAAATTCCGGGGAGAGGCTCCTGTTTCGGCCTGGATTCGCAAGATTGCGGTCAGCAAGTGCCTGATGCACCTGCGTTCGGCCTGGTATCGCAAGGGCCGCTCTATTGAAGGAATCCCCGGTGTGGTGGAGCTCGTTTTGCAGGATCAGGCAGGCACAAAGGAATCGGATTTGACCGGCGTGAGTATGGATCTGGAGCACGCCCTGGCGCGGCTCCACCCGGTAGGCCGGGCGGTGGTCTGGTTGTATGACGTGGAGGGCTACACCCACGTGGAGATAGCGGAAATGCTTGGCAAAACCGTGAGTTTTTCGAAATCACAGCTGGCGCGGTCCCATCAGCGACTGCAGGCCATGTTGAAACCTGAACAAGGAGGGCTGACATGCATGCAAGCATCGAACAACTCCTGAATTTGCGGGATGCGGCCCCGGAAGCTTCAGATGTGGCTGATCACGTCAACGGCTGCCAGCGCTGCCAGGCGGAACTGGGTCGACTGCGCATCGTCCAGGTGGGTCTCCAGAGCCTGCCGGAAATCCCTGCCCCCGACGGCGCCTGGCAAGCTGTATCCCGAGCGCGGGCTGGCGGCGAAAGCCGTGTGCCGATGGCCTTCACCGGTTGGTTCTGGGCGGGCTCAATGGCCGCGGCCCTTGCGGTGGCGGTGGTGTTGTTCGGACTGTTGAACCAGGTACCCCGGGGATCGGAAAGCGGACCGGGGTCCGCCATGAGCGGCAGCACACCGGTGCTGGTTTCCCGCTCTGGCATCGAGACTGCCGGGTCTACGGTTGAGGCGGACAGCATGGCTGAACTGATGACCCGATCCCAGCAGCTTGAGCAGGTGTTGCGGGCCATGCCCGAGGGGCCCCAAGTGGTGAGCGCTGATACGGCAGGCACGATCTCCGTGCTTGAAGACCGGGTGGCGTTGATTGATTACCAACTGACTATGGGTGGGCAACCCGAGTTGTCGGCCGCCCAGCTGCAGCGTTTGTGGCAAGAGCGGGTGGATGTGATGAATTCTCTGGTCCAGGTGCGTTATGCCCAGGCCCAGAGAGCGTCTTTTTAACAGGCTGCGAGAACGGTTCAGCCGGACAAATTAAGTAAGTGCTTTGGGCCAGGGCCCGGCACGCAAAGGAGTAGAGCGATGAAATATAAATTACTGGTGATGTTGGCCGTGGCGATGTTGTTCAGCCCTTTGCAGGCGGCGGATCCTGAGCCTGATCAAGCCCAGCTGGAAAAGGCCGAGAGGAGTCTTGAGGATGCACGGCGCAGGCTGGAAGAAGCGGCCCGTGAAGTGGCTGAGCTGAGTATGGAAGCGGCTGGAGATATGGAAGTTATCCGGCATATTCGCGGTAAGGGTCGGCGGGCCATGCTGGGCATCAATATAGGCCCGGGTGAAGATGGTGGCGGCAAAGGCGTCAAAGTCCTGGGTGTTACACCAGGCGGCCCTGCAGACCAGGCAGGCCTGAAAGCCGGTGACGTTATTACCCGTATTGGTGATACATCGCTGGCGGCGGACTCGGATCGGGAATCACATCGCTTGCTGCTGAAGTTCATGCGGGACATGGAACCGGGCAGTGATGTCAAGCTGGTTTACCAGCGCGACGACGGCAAGATCGAGAATGAAATTCAACTGCGGACCAAGGCCGCTGATGCGATGGCGTTTGGTTTCTCCGGCCCGGGTCTTGATCGGATGTTTGGCGGTCCCCACGGGCGCAATTTTGAGATAGAGGTCTTTGAGGACGGTGATGCTCCCCCACACATGGGCAGAGGATTTTTCCGCAGCTGGGCCGGCATGGAATTGGTCAGCCTGACCAAGGACCTGGGAGAGTATTTTGGAACCGACGAGGGCCTGCTGGTGGTGCGAGGACCGGGTCAGAAAGAGATGGATATTCGAGATGGCGACGTCATCAAGGAAATTGATGGGCGCACCCCTGAAAGCCCGTCACACGCCATGCGTATCTTGCGCAGTTACCAGCCCGGCGAAAAAGTGACTGTCCAGATCATTCGGAAGAAAAAGAAGACCAAGGTTGAGATCAGCTTGCCTGAGCGAAAGGTCAGCGACTTGAACCGATTCCTGGAACTGGAGCTGGAAGGGTTGCAGGAGCTGGATGTGCTGGTCGAGTTGGATGAGTTGAGAGCGCCCCCGGCGCCGCCGGCTCCGGGCGGTTCCCCCGCAAGGACCTGAGTTAACCGGTATGTCTTGGGAAAAACTGGCCGCGCTTATAACGCGGCCAGTTTTTTAATGTGTGCGGGTACGCAGCGGGACAAGACTTCGAGGCTGTAGCCGCCTTCCAGGCAGGAAACGATGCGGCCCCCGGCATGCTCCCCGGCCACCTGCATTGCCTTATCGGTGACCCAGTCAAAGTCGCTATCGGTCAGGTTCAGATCAGCCAGCGGGTCGTCCCGATGAGCGTCAAAACCCGCGGAAATCAATACCAGCTGGGGCTTGAATGCATTCAGTTCGGGCAGCCAGTGATCATTAATCGCCTGGCGAAATTCGTCACTTCCCGCCCCAGGGGGCAGGGGTGTGTTGACCAGTCTCCCGGACAGGCTTGGGGTGTTCCGGAATGGGTAGAGAGGATACTGGTAGCTTGAGCAGACCATCACCCGCTTATCATCCTTGAAAATATCTATGGTGCCGTTCCCATGGTGGACATCGAAATCCAGGATCGCGACCCGGGTCAGGTGATGGACTTGCATGGCCTGGGCGGCGGCCACGGCAACATTGTTGAAAAAGCAAAATCCCATGGCCTTGTCGCGTTCTGCATGGTGTCCAGGCGGTCGCAATGCGCAAAAAGCATTGTGAACCTTGCCTTCCATGACCATGTCCGCGGCCAGTGCGGCGCCACCCGCGGCTCGCCATGCCGCCTCCAGGGTGCTCGGGTTCATGGCTGTATCCGAGTCGATAAACGCCAGTCCGTGCTTGGGGGAATGCTGGGCCAGGTTTTCAATGTGGCTGGCCGAATGCACCCGTTCCACCTGCTCCCGCGCGGCCATCGGGGCATCAACATGAACGAGGAAATCCGCAATGCCGAGCCTGGCCAGGTGTTCGCCAATAACTCTGAGTCTGTGGGGGTTCTCCGGATGACCGGGCAGCATTTCATGTTCTGAAAACTTAGAATGAGTAATAAACGCAGTCGGCATTCGGCTCTCCACAGGACTATGGCTGGGAGTTTAATGGGATAATTGCATCTCCGCCTAATTTGAGATTTCCAATGACCAAAAATAGAGACCTTTCGGTCCCGGATTATGATGTCGCCGCAATTTTTGCCCCCAACAGCCTGGTCCTGATTGGCGCCAGTGAGCGCGAGGGGTCCCTGGGCCGCGTCGTGTTGAAAAATCTTCTGAAATCACGCTTCCGCGGACGCTTGTACCTGGTGAATCCCCAGTACGAGAAAGTCCAGGGACGGCGCTGCTACGCCAGCGTGTCGGACTTGCCCAAGGTGCCGGATTTGGCGCTTATCGTGACCCCGGCGAAGACCGTGCCCGGGATTCTTGAAGAATGTGGCCAAAAGGGTGTTCGCGGTGCCATCGTGATTTCAGCCGGCTTCCGTGAGGCTGGGCCCGAAGGCGTGAAACTCGAGAAAAAGGCCCTGGCCGTGGCCAGGAAATACGGACTGCGTTTCCTGGGTCCGAACTGCCTGGGTGTCATGCGAACCGACTTGGGCTTGAATGCCACCTTTAGTCATGGTGCGGCCAATCCGGGTCGAATCGCCCTGGTTTCACAGTCCGGCGCCCTGTGCACGGCGATCCTGGACTGGGCGAAGACCAACGGTGTCGGCTTCTCCAGCGTGATTTCCACGGGTATTTCCGCCGACGTGGATTTCGGCGAAATCCTGGATTTCCTGGTGCAGGATCCAGGTACCGACTCGATCATGCTGTATGTGGAAGGCCTTCATGACGCCCGGCACTTCATGAGTGCGCTGCGTGCAGCGGCAAGAGTGAAGCCGGTCATCGTGATGAAGTCCGGGCGCAATGATGGCGGCTCCAAGGCGGCGGTGTCTCACACCGGGGCCATGGTGGGCGCCGATGATGTGTTCGACGCTGCAGTGAAGCGTGCCGGTGCCGTCCGGGTAATCAGTTTTGCCAGCTTCTTCGCCGCCGCGCTGACCCTGAATTCCGGCGTCAGAACCAGTGGACCACGCCTGTGTATCGTGACCAATGGTGGCGGTCCCGCAGTCATGGCCGCCGACTCGGTCAACGAACTGGGTCTGAAACTGGCCGAATTGAGCCCCCAGACCATGAAAGCGCTGGATGGCGTATTGCCGGCTACCTGGTCCAAGGGCAATCCGGTGGATGTGATCGGTGATGCCACGGCAGAACGGTATGAGAAGGCGCTAAGAATTTGCATGGATGACGAGGGCGTGGACGCGGTCCTGGCTATCCTCACCCCCCAGGCCATGACTGATGCCTTTGCAGTGGCGGAGCGTGTGGTGGAACTGAAGAAGACGCACCGCAAGGCACTGCTTACCTGCTGGATGGGCGAGAAAGCCGTGGTCAGCAGCCGCAAGCTGTTTTTCGCCAACAATATTCCGTCCTACCGGGCGCCGGAGAATGCGGTGCTGGCGTTTTCCGCCGCCGCGGCTTACACGGCCAATCAGAAGTTGCTGCTACAGGTTCCCGATCCCCTGAGCCCGCAAGATGCTCCCGACCTGGTCGAGGCCCGGCGCATTATCAACAATGCACTTGAGGTCGGTCACAACGTGCTGGATGTGGCTGAATCCAAGGCTCTGCTGGATTGCTTCAAGATTCCGATCCTGAAGAGTCTTCCTGCCCGGGAGGCTGGAGAGGCGGTGCGGGTGGCCGAGGAAGTGGGTTTCCCGGTGGCCATGAAAATTTACTCCGCTGACATTACCCATAAATCCGACGTGGGCGGCGTGAGACTGGGCCTGAACAGCGGCGATGAAGTGCGCAAGGCCTACAAGGAAATGATGGAGAAGGTTACCAGGCTGGCTCCCGATGCCAGGGTGGACGGCGTGGTTATAGAGCGCATGTGGCACTCCAACAGCGGCCGCGAGCTGATGGTTGGTGTGGTCAACGACAAAGTGTTCGGCCCCGTAATCAGTTGTGGCCTGGGCGGCACCATGGTGGAAATTCTTGGTGACCGGGCCTTGGCCATGCCCCCGCTTAACGCCTACCTGGTCCGTCGCATGATCCGTTCAACCAGGGCGGCGAAATACCTGGAGGAATTCCGTGGTTTGCCGAAGGTGAACATGCAGGCTCTGCAGGACGCCATCCTGCGAGTTTCGGAAATGGTTTGCGAGTTGCCGGGGATTGAGGAAATGGACATCAATCCTCTGATTGTCGATGAGAATGGAGTAGTCGCCGTGGATGCCCGGGTGGTTGTTCGCAAGGTCGAACCCAGCCAGCAGCCCTATGCTCACATGGCGATTCATCCTTTTCCCAGCGGGCTGGCCCATCATTTTACTATTCCCGATGGCGAACGTTTCCTGATTCGCCCGATTCGGCCCGAAGATGCGCGGCTTGAGCAGCAGTTGATGACCAAGCTCAGTGACCGGACCCGCTTCCTGCGTTTTATGTACACACTCAAGGAGCTGACTCCGGCGATGCTTTCGCGATTTACCCAGATCGACTATGACCGGGAAATGGCCTTGATTGCAGTGCGGGAGACCCCGGAGGGCGAACAGCAAGTCGGTGTGGCTCGCTACATCACCAAGCTGGACGGCGAGGGCTGTGAATTTGCCATCGTGTTGGCGGATGAATTGCAGGGCAGGGGGCTGGCCTCCCGGTTGTTCCGTGACCTGATTGATGTGGCCAGGGACCGGGGTCTGAAATACATGGACGGCGTTGCGCTTCGCGAGAACTCCAACATGATTCGACTGGCCCGGGATCTTGGCTTCAGCATCTCCATGGATCCGGACTCCACCGACATGGTGAAGATGTTACTGAAACTGTAGGCTTGCGGTTGCGGGCGCCCCGGCGCCCGCAATAACTGGCCGGGAGAAGGCCCCCGGGCAGCCCCCGGTGGGCGTTGCTTGCTGTCCCCGACCCCTTTGCGGGGCACCAGGTAGAGCCAGCGGTGGCCGCCCTCTGTTACTATGCGCCGCCATGAAACGATCTGATTTCACTTTTGATCTTCCCGAGCACCTGATTGCCCAGGCGCCTTTGCCTGGTCGCAGCCAAAGCCGCCTGCTGGTGGTTGGCTCCTCAGGCAGGCCCGCCCGGGACAGCACTTTTGACCAACTGGACAGGCTTTGCCAGCCCGGCGACTTGATGGTGTTTAACGATACCCGGGTTATCCCCGCTCGATTGCTGGGAGCCAAGGCCACTGGCGGCAAAGTGGGGTGCCTGGTGGAGCGGGTGCTGGACTCCCATACGGTGCTGGCCCACGTGCGCGCCAGCAAGACCCCGGGTGAGGGCAGTCGACTGGAGTTTCACGGCGTGGGCGCCGTGGTGGAAGGCCGCCAGGACAGCCTGTTCAAGGTGAAGTTCGAGATGCCCGTGGCCGAGCTCATGGAACAGCACGGGCACATGCCCCTGCCGCCCTACATTCATCGTGAGGACAGCCCGGAGGATCGCCAGCGCTACCAGACAGTGTATGCCCGGGAGCCCGGCGCGGTGGCAGCTCCTACCGCCGGACTGCATTTTGACGAGCCCCTGCTGGCTAAACTGCGAGACATGGGCGTAGAGCAGGCCTATGTGACCCTGCATGTGGGGGCGGGTACCTTCCAGCCGGTGCGGGCGGACGATATCGAAGACCACCACATGCACAGCGAGATGGTAGAAGTCAGTCCCGACGTGGTGGAAGCGGTTCGCCGCACCCGGGAACGGGGCGGACGAATTATTGCGGTGGGAACCACGGCAGTGCGGGCACTGGAGAGCGCTGCCGCCGGGGGTGAACTGGCCCCGTTCAAAGGCGACACAAATATATTTATTTACCCGGGATATGAGTTCCGGGTAGTCGAGCGGCTGGTGACCAATTTTCATTTGCCGGAATCCACCCTGCTTATGCTGGTCAGCGCCTTTGCCGGTCGTGAGCGCATCCTGACGGCTTACCGTGACGCGGTGGCTCGGGAATACCGCTTTTTTAGTTATGGCGATGCCATGTGGATCGCGCCGGCCACGGCCGTGGTCACCGGGGAGGCCAGGTGAAATTCGAACTCAAGGCCACCGATGGCCGGGCACGCAACGGTCGCCTGGAATTTGACCGGGGCGGGGTAGATACGCCGGCCTTCATGCCCGTGGGCACCTATGGCACGGTCAAGGCCATGACCCCCGAAGATCTCACTGAGGTGGGAGCCCAGATTATCCTGGGGAACACCTTCCACCTGATGCTGCGTCCGGGAACCGAGGTCATCAAGGCCCATGGCGACTTGCATGACTTCATGCACTGGGAAGGTCCCATACTCACCGATTCGGGCGGCTTCCAGGTCTGGAGCCTGGCCGAGATGCGCAAGATCAGCGAAGACGGTGTGCGATTCAGCTCACCGGTGAACGGCGACAAGGTATTTCTGAGTCCCGAGGAATCCATGCGTGTGCAGCAGGAACTGGGCTCGGACATCATCATGGCGTTCGACGAGTGCACGCCCTATCCGGCCAGCCTGGAGCAAGCGCGCCAGTCAATGGAATTGTCCATGCGCTGGGCCAGTCGCTGCAGCGCGGCCCATGGCGAGCATCCCTCGGCCCTGTTTGGCATTGTCCAGGGGGGCATGTATCCCGAACTGCGCAAGGAATCGCTGGACGCCCTGCTGGAGATCGGCTTTGACGGTTACGCCATCGGCGGACTGTCAGTCGGGGAGACCGAGGAGGAGCGGCTTATGGTGCTGGACAATCTCACGCCACATATGCCGGCCGATCGCCCTCGTTACCTGATGGGGGTTGGGACGCCAGAGGACATTGTGGAGGCGGTTCGCCGGGGCGTGGACATGTTCGATTGCGTCATGCCTACCCGCAATGCGCGCAACGGCCACCTGTTCACCTCCACCGGTGTGCTTCGGCTGAGAAACGCCGGCTACAAGTCCGATACCCGTCCCCTGGACGAAAATTGCGACTGCTACACTTGTAAAAACTATAGCCGGTCATATCTAAAGCACTTGGACAAGTGTAACGAAATGCTTGGTTCCCACCTGAATACCGTTCATAACCTGCGCTACTACCAGAACCTGATGCGCGGGCTGAGAGAGGCCATCGCCGAAGGGCGCCTGGACAGCTTTGTTGATGAGTTTTACGCCCTGCGGGGGAAAAGCGCACCGTCTGTGTCATAATAGTTCGCTGATTTCGGGGCTCTTTCCTGTGGGAAAGGGCTGCCCCAGCGAGATAATTCGAGGAACGATTAATGGATATGTTTATTTCTAGTGCCTGGGCCCAGGACGCTGCTGCCTCTGCGCCGAGTATGTTAGAGGGTCTGCTCCCCATCGTATTGATTTTCGTGGTGTTTTACTTCCTGCTGATTCGCCCTCAGCAAAAGCGTGCCAAGGAACATCGCAACATGGTTGAAGCGCTGGGTGTAGGAGAGGAAGTTATGACCTCTGGCGGCATTCTCGGCAAGATCACCGCGGTTGACGATCAATGGCTGCGTGTAGAAGTGGCCAAGGGCGTTGAGGTCAGTGTGGCTCGCAGCACCGTAAGCCAGACCGTTCCCAAGGGCTCATACAAAGCCGACTAATCTCCTTCCGGAAAAAAACAAATGAATCACTATCCCTGGTGGAAAAACCTGCTGGTAGTGCTTGTAGTCACCGTGGGTGGCTTGCTGGCACTGCCGAATCTTTTCGGAGAGGATCCCGCGATCCAGATAGCCCGTGACGACTATCAGGCTGTTTCGGACAGCACTGTTACGCGAATCCGGGAAGTACTGCAGCGCGAGCAGTTTGCCAATCGTGGCGTTTTTGTGGAAGAAGGCAGGGCGCTAGTGCGCTTTGAAAATGTCGAAACCCAGTTGAAAGCGCATGATCTGCTGAAGAGCGAGATTGGCAGTGGATTTTCTTCTGCCCTGACCATGGCTCCCCGTACTCCAATGTGGCTTCGCGCTATTGGCTTGCGACCCATGAGCCTTGGCCTGGATCTTCGCGGCGGTGTGCATTTCCTTTATGAAGTTGATGTCAAAGGAACAGTGAACCAGACCCTGGAACGCTATGAGTCCGATTTCAAGCAACTTCTGCGCAAAGAAGACGTCCGTTATGTGCGGGTACGCCAGCAGGATGGATTGGTCGAAGTCGTGTTGCGCAATCAGGCTGATGCAGAAATCGCTCGCGGTCTGATCGAGGATGCTGATCCGGAGTTGCAGATTATTGAGAGCGAGGCTGCTGAAAATGTGGTGCTGAAAGTCAGCATGACAGAGCAGCAGATCAAGCAGCGACAGGATTTCGCCATTGAGCAGAACATCACTACCTTGCGTAATCGTGTGAACGAGATTGGCGTGGCGGAACCCGTCGTGCAGCGCCAGGGCGTGGATCGCATCGTGGTTCAGTTACCCGGTGTGCAGGACTCCACACGAGCCAAGAAGGTCCTGGGTGCTACCGCTACCCTGGAATTCAGGCTGGTTGACCAGGAAGGCGACCCCTACCAGGCCAAGCGCACCGGACGCGTGCCGCTTAACGCTATCTTGCTGGAAAACCGCCAGGGTCAGCCCGTGCTGCTCAAGCGCGACACGATCGTGACCGGTGATCAGCTGACCGACGCTTCCTCGGGCTTCTCCGAAGGATCGGCAGTGGTGAAGGTGCGCCTGGACGCCAAGGGCGCTCGCAAGATGCTGGAAACCACCAAGCGTAATCTCGACAAGCCCATGGCAGTGGTGTTTATCGAGAAGAAGCGCGAAATAGTAGAGCGTGACGGCGAGCAGGTAGAGGTAGATGTCACAGAGCGTGCTGTGATCAATGTAGCCACTATACGCGGCGTGTTTTCGTCCACCTTCCAGATCGAGGGGCTGACGCCATTTGAATCTCGTGACCTGGCGCTGTTGTTGCGTGCCGGTTCACTGGCTGCGCCTATCTACATCGTTGAAGAGCGGACTATCGGCCCAAGCCTGGGTCAGGCCAATATCGACCAGGGCTTTAACGCCGTGGCCTCCGGTTTCCTGGTGGTCGTGCTGTTCATGGCGATTTATTACAAGGCTTTCGGCCTGGTTGCCAACCTTGCCCTGATGATGAACGTGGTGTTGCTGGTGGCGATGTTGTCGTTACTGCAGGCTTCCCTGACCCTTCCGGGTATTGCAGGTATCGTGTTGACCGTGGGTATGGCCGTGGATGCCAACGTGCTGATTTTTGAGCGAATACGCGAGGAGTTGCGCGATGGCAATACGCCACAGGCGGCTATTCATGCCGGTTATGACAAGGCTTTCTCCTCCATCGCCGACGCCAACGTCACCACCCTGATCGCATCGGTTGTGTTGTTTGCTTTCGGAACCGGACCTATTAAAGGCTTCGCCGTCACCCTGTCGTTGGGCATCATCACCTCGATGTTTACCGCCATCTTGGGTACGCGAGCAGTTGTGAACCTGGTCTACGGTCAACGCAAGCTAAAGAGCCTGGCTATTTAGCCGGCGGGACATGTCATGGAACTAATTAAACAAACTCATATCAATTTCATGGGCCTGCGCAAGGGGGCTTTCATCCTGTCCGTCTTGCTGATTGTCCTTTCCATTGGCTCAATCGCTACACGTGGCTTGAATTTCGGTATCGACTTCACCGGCGGTGTGTTGCTGGAAGTGGGATATCCCCAGGCGGCGGATCTGCCCGGCTTGCGCGATCAGCTGACCAGCGCCGGAATCGAGCGTGCCCAGGTACAGAATTTTGGTACCTCCCGGGACGTGATGATCCGCATCATGTCCGATGCCATCCCCGGCGACGATGTTGAAAAAGATCACGACGTGGGCGAGCACATCATGGAAATTCTGGCTCAGGCCGAGCCGGGGGTGGAATTACGCCGGGTGGAGTTCGTGGGTCCCCAGGTAGGCGAGGAGCTGACCGAGCAGGGCAGCCTGGCCATGTTGTTCGCGCTGATCATGATTGGTGGTTATGTGTGGGCGCGTTTCCAGTGGAAGCTGTCAGCCGGTGCACTGGCGGCATTGACCCACGACGTGACCATCACCCTGGGGTTCTTCGCGGTGACCCAGATCGCCTTCGATCTGTCTGTGCTGGCGGCTGTGCTGGCGGTAATCGGTTACTCGCTGAATGACACCATCGTGGTCTACGACCGAATTCGTGAAAACTTCCGGGGCATCCGCAATGGCGAGCCGGAGATGATCATGAACGTGTCATTGAACCAGATGCTGGGACGCACCCTGGTGACCTCGGGTACCACCTTGCTGGTTCTGTTCGCCCTGTTCTTCCTGGG
>JBFFTZ010000046.1:0-12409 GCA_041571575.1 Gammaproteobacteria bacterium
AGGCACTAATTTAATAGGGTGACAGTTACCCTAATTCCCAAAGAGGTACTGTCTCCCAAAGTCGCACGTAGGACACGATCCCGTAATTAAGGCGAATATTAGGGACAGGCACCAGTTTTTTCCCACTCTCGCGAATATTAGGGACAGGCACCAGTTTTTTCGGGAATTTAACGTAACTGTCACCCAAATAGAAAAGGGCCGGATGAACCGGCCCTTTTTGTTTTGTTGGCGTGAGCCTAGAGGGTGGCTTATTCGCCTGCGTCGATGGTCATGCCGATGCTGTGGAACCCTGAGTCCACGTACAGCACTTCGCCGGTGATGCCGCTGGCCAGGTCTGAACACATGAAGGCGGCGGCGTTACCCACTTCGTCGATGGTCACGTTACGACGCAAGGGCGCGGCCTTTTCGAATTCCTTCATCATGCCCCGCAGACCGGACACGCCCGAGGCGGCCAGGGTCTTGATGGGACCGGCGGAGATCGCGTTCACACGGATGTTGTCCGGGCCCAGGTCGCTGGCCAGGAAACGCACGCCGGATTCCAGGCTGGCCTTGGCCATGCCCATCACGTTGTAGTTCGGTACCGCTTTCACGGCGCCCAGGTAGCTCAGCGTGAGCAGGGAGCCGTTACGACCGGCCATCATGCCCTTGGCGGCCTTGGCCAGGGCGATAAAGCTGTAGGCGCTGATGTCGTGGGCGATGGCGAATCCTTCACGGGTGGTGGAGTCGGCGAAGCGACCCGCCAGCTGTTCCCGCGGGGCGAAGCCCACTGCATGCACCACGATGTCGATGCTGTCCCAATGCTGCTTCAGACTGTCGAATGCCGCATCAATCTGCTCGTCCGAGGCCACGTCCATCGGGAAGGTGAGGGTGGAGTCGCAATCGGCAGCCATCTTCTCCACCCGTGACTGGAGCTTTTCATTCTGGAAGGTGAAGGCCAGTTCGGCGCCCTCGCGATGCATGGCCTGTGCGATGCCCCAGGCGATGGAGCGAGTGCTGGCAACCCCAACGATCAATGCACGTTTGCCGGCTAGAAATCCCATGGTGTACTCCCTCAGGCGACTACAGTGTGTATGCGCGGTCGCGGTAATGTGTTCGTTCTTAAGTGTGGCCCCGGTTCGTTGCCGGTCACGCCATTGACGCCCAGCGCGCCATGTTCTGCCGAATTGTGCCGCAATCCCACGGTCCGTGACCAGTTTTTGCAGGAGGGATTAACGGAGGCAAGGCCTGGGTCTTATTGCGCAGTCGCAGCATTTGGCGTCGCTTGCGCGGCATCCGGTAGCTAAAAGAGGACAGCTACCTTAACTTCCGAGCGGGGCAAATGCGGTGACAGTTTCCCTATTTAATCTCGGTCACCGGCTCTCACGTAACCGGGTTCGCTTGGGCAATTGCCGGCAGGGGAAAGAGCAGGCCCCGCCTTTCAAAACCGAATTAAGGTAACTGTCACCCTATTAACCGGTTCGACTGAATCGGGCATGCCGGCGAGATGAAATGGTTGGGAGAAAAAGCGGGCTTTCGACTATTCCCTGGCCCAGGTGGCAGTCACGGTTCCTGCCATTGCATCCGGAGAAAATAGGTGCCTGTCCCTAATTTATTAAATAGGTGCCTGTCCCTAATACTTTTATCGCATTCGATGCTCAGGTGGAGGACTGGGCGGTCACGTCCACGTACATGACCAGCTTCTGGCCGGGTTGCAGGTACTTGGATTTGGCCAGGGTGCCGGCGTTCCACTTCTGGATCTCGCTGACGCTGACCCGGAAGCGGGAGGAGATGCGGGCAAGGGAGTCGCCCTTGCGCACGGTGTAGGTGACCTTGCGTACCTGGTCCGAGGGGGAACTGCCCACCTGGGCGACGGTGCCGTCGGTCCAGATCACCAGCTTCCTGCCCACCGATAATGTGTCGCCCGGGGCCATGCCGTTCCACTTGGCCAGGTTCCGGGTGGAGACACCGTATTTCTTGCCGATGCTCCAGAAGCTTTCACCGGACTTCACCACGTGCTGGGCCTTGCTCACACCCCGGGGACGGGACATGGTGCTGGACAGGCGCGAATCCGCCGACTTGGTGTAGCTGTCCAGGCTGCGGGTGGCGGTGGGGATCATCAGGTATTTGCCCGCCCGGATCATCGAGCCGTTCAGGCCGTTCACCTGGCGCAGCAGTTCTACCGTCGTGCCGTTCTTGCGTGCGATGTTGCTCAGCACATCGCCGTTCTTGACCTTGTAGCGCACCCATTTCACCCGCTCCCGATCCGGCAGATCGGCCAGGGCCTGGGTCAGCACCGGGGCGGCATCCACCGGCACCATCAAGCGGTGAGGTCCGTCCGGGTCGGTAGCCCAGCGGTTGAAGCCGGCATTCAGTGCATACAGTTCGTCGATGTCCAGTCCGGCCAGGTCGGCGGCCAGGGCCAGGTCGATCTGGGAGTCGGTGGTCACTTCTTCGAAATACGGAGCGTCCTCAATGGCCGGCAGGGTCAGGCCCAGGGATTCGGGATCGGCAACCACCGCCCGGATGGCCAGCAGCTTGGGCACGTAGGCCTCGGTTTCCTTGGGCAGTGACAGGCTCCAGAAATCGGTGTCACGAGAGCGGTTCAGGTTCTTGCGCTGGGCCCGCTTCACGTTGCCCTCGCCGGAGTTATAGGCGGCCACGGCCAGCAGCCAGTCTTCATCCAGCAACTTGTACAAGTACTCCAGGTAGTCCAGCGCAGCGTGGGTGGCGGCCACCGGGTCACGGCGTCCGTCATACCACCAGTTCTGCTTCAGGCCGAAGCGCTTGCCCGTGCCGGGAATGATCTGCCACAGGCCGGCGGCCCGGCCATGGGAATAGGCGAAGGGATCAAAGGCGCTTTCCACTACCGGCAGCAGGGCGACTTCCAGGGGCATGCCCCGGGACTCGGCCTCGGCCACGATGTAGGGCAGAAAACGCTTGGCCCGGGTAAACACCCGGGTGATGTAGGCGGGGTGGCGCACGTACCAGTCCAGCTGCTGCTGAACGGCCCGGCGATCATCGGCTTCCAGTTGAAAGCCGTTGCGAATTCGTTGCCACAAATCCTTATCGGCAGGCGAGGCGGCGAGAATTTCCTCTTCTTCGTCCAGGGGGTCCACGGCCGGGATCAGCATTTCCTCGGGCAGGTAGATACCGGGGTAGGTCAGCAGACGCCGGGCATCGGGGACCTTGTTCTCGTCGGCCTGCAGTTCGGCCGGCAGGGCCTGCACGGAGGCCGGCGCCACATGGCTTTCCAGGCTCTCGGCAGAGGCGTGTCCTGCGGCCAGGCATAAAAAACCTGCCAGCAGCGCGTTAATTACTCGATGTCCCAAGGAATGTCCTCTCATGCAAAACTGTCCTTCCATTGGCGAATCGCGGCGAAGACCTCTTCTGTGGTCTCCAGCGGGCGCTCCGTGCGGGATTCAGCTGCACGCTTTATATCAGTTTCGCGGCAGCGCAGGAATGGATTGATGGCTAATTCGGTGCCTATGGTGGACGGGATCGTGGGCCGGCCGGCATCCCGCAGGGCCTGGCAGGCCCGCTGGTAATCGCGCAGCGCCTGGTTGTCCGGGTCTGCGGCCAGGGCAAAGCGCAAGTTCGACAGGGTGTACTCGTGAGCGCAATACACGCTGGTTTCCGGGGGCAGGTCGGCCAATTCATCCATGGAGGCGGTCATCTGGGCCGGGGTTCCCTCGAAGAGCCGGCCGCAGCCGCCGCTGAACAGGGTGTCGCCACAGAATACGGCGCCGTGTCCGTAGTAGGCGATATGGCCCAGGGTGTGTCCGGGCACTTCGATCACCTCAAAATTCAGGCCGGTGTCGGGAATCTGGATTCTCTGGCCATGCACCATGGGGTAGTTGATGCAGGGGATGTGTTCATTGGCAGGGCCGAATACCGGCACCTCGTGATGGGCCAGCAGTGTCTCGATGCCGCCCACGTGGTCCGGATGGTGATGGGTGATGAGCACCGCGATCAGCTCCAGGTTCTGCTCGACAAGGGTCTTGAGTACCGGTGTGGCATCGCCGGGATCCACCACAACCACCCTGGCAGGATTCTCGGTATCGTGGATCAGCCAGATGTAGTTATCGCTGAACGCTTCAATGGTGGTGACCTTCAATGCCATCCCAAGCCCTCCCGGGGCGTTGATTCTTCTGGGGGAGAGTACGGTACTCACTCTCCGCGTTGATCTGTTGCCGTGTGCTTCGTACCGTGCCCCGGCAGGTTCAATTCAGGTTTTGGGCCCGAGAATTGCCATTCTCATGAAAGCCCGGCGCATTTGCCGTGACAAATTTCACATAATTAGCAGCCGAATGCACGAGACCATTCAGGGCTGCGGCGGCAGCCAGGGGCCGCTACGGCCTGTTTGGCCGGATTATGTCACCTGTATGGGTTGAAAGATAATTGGCCTCCTGGCGCATGCAAAGCGGGACAACAGCGAGTCCCTGCGGGTATCCTCTTGGGTCATGAATGAGCAACGATCCTCTGCAGACTCCTGGTTGGACACCGCCCTGGGCAAACGGCTGTTGAGCCAGGAGAAAGAACTGGTGAGCCGGGCCCTGGCCCAGGTGTTCGGTCCCCAGTTGCTGCAAATTGGACGCTGGGGGGATGAGGACGCTTTCCTGAGCCTGTCCCGCACCCAGCGCAGCGCCCTGGTCGATTCCGCCTCCCGGAATGTTCCCTGTATCCACAGCAGTCCGGAGCAACTGGCGGTGGCCAGTCACAGCGTGGACGCAGTCCTGTTGCCCCACACCCTGGAACGCAGTTGCGCGCCTCACCAGGTGCTCCGGGAAGTGGACAGGATCCTGGTGGGTGATGGCCAGGTCATTATCCTTGGCCTGAACCCCAACGGACCCATGGGTCTGCGCAGGGTGCTCAGCCGCAGGAAGTTCCCCGAGCATTGCCTGGGGCTGATCCGGATGCGACGCATCGAGGACTGGCTGGAACTGCTGGGCTACGAGATTCGCGCCATCCGGCGCTTTTGTTTCGCCTGGCCGATGAAGGGCCTCAAGGACGCGCACCTGGAAAAAATCGAGAGCCTGGGTTCACGCTACTGGCCAGTGCTGGCCGGAGGCTATATGGTGCACGCCCAGAAGCGGGTCTATGGCATGACGCCCATACGCCCGGCTGTCCGTGCCCGGCAACGCGTCGGGGCGGGACTGGCAGAACCGACCGCGAGAAACATGCATGAGTGATGTGACGATCTACACCGATGGCGCCTGCCGGGGCAATCCCGGACCGGGAGGCTGGGGCGCGGCATTGAGTTGGCAGGGAAAGGAAAAGCACCTCCACGGTGGCGAGCGGAATACCACCAATAACCGGATGGAGCTGACGGCGGCTATCCAGGCCCTGAAGGCCCTGAAGCGGCCCTGCAAGGTCGACCTGTACACCGACTCGAAATATGTTCGCGACGGCATCACCAAGTGGATGGCCAACTGGAAAGTCCGGGGCTGGAAAACCGCCAATAGAAAGCCGGTGAAAAACCAGGACCTGTGGATGGAACTGGACGCGGCCCTGGGCGCGCACAAGATCACCTGGCACTGGGTGCTAGGGCACTCCGGAGTCGAAGGAAACGAACTGGCCGACGAGTTGGCGAATCGGGGAATTGACGAACTGGGCTGAAGAACTGTGAAGCGCGGCAGCCCCTTGACCGTAACGAATATGAAACCATGCGCTGTTAGCGGCCCGGTAATAGAATTTCCGCACGTGACGGGAGTCAAGAAGTAGTGAATACGCTGGAAAAAATCGTTAGGGAAGGTAAGGAAGGCGAGCAGGTTTTGTTCCGGCGGGGAGCCTATACCAGGCAGTCCCAGGAAGAGTTGCTGCGCGATGTCGTCTCCCTGGCCAATGCGAACGTGGAAGGCGAGCGAGTCATTATCCTGGGAGTCGAAGCCGGCGTGCATGGCGCCACGATATTTGACATTCCCCGTGAAGCGATTGACGGCACTCACCGTTACCACGGCGTGATTCGTGATTTCATCGAACCGCCCTTGAACATGCACGCCCGGTCCCTGGCGGTTGACGGCAAGCATCTGGTTGCACTGATCCTGGACGATTGCCAGGACAAGCCTTACATGATGCGGGCGGATCATTCGGCGAGTCTGCGTCGCGGTGACGCCTGGATTCGGGTGAAGACCGAGAATCAGCGCATGGGCAGGCGGCAACTCGAAGCCGTGTTTGCCGATCGTTTCGCCGAGGCCCTGTACACGGGCAAGGTGGAAGTCGGGTTCGACGGCAACATGCTCTCCCAGGAAATGACTGTCAGCACCGCGGATGCAGAACTGCTGCCATCGAAAGACGCCAAGGAGAAGCTGACCACGCTGATCGAGGCCAAGGAGCAGAAGGGCGCGATTGCTGATGAAAACACCTTCATCACCCGCTTGACCCACGCCCGCCTGTTCGGTGCGGACCAGCCTTACCAGTCACACTCGGTCAGCGAGTTGCGCAAAGAACTGGATAACCTGGTGGAGCGCTACCGGGACCATGATGATTACTTCCGTTTCGAACAGCATGGCCAGAAGGTAAATCTCGCCCTGGTCAACCAGTCCGAGCAGGAGCTAAAGGGAGCATCCATCGCCTTGATGGTCCCCAGGGCATCAAAATTTCTCCTGGCCAGGCGGGCACCCGTCAATCCGGCCAATGAGCTCAAGGCGCGCAAGGTCTATGACGACGAGAGTTCCTATCCCACCGTGAGCGAGCTGGAGAAGGCATACCAGGTAACCGAAAACCTGGGCAACGTGGCGCCGGGCCAGAGCCTGCTGGCCTTTAAGGAACCCTTGAGGCTGTTTGCGGACAAGTCTTTGGCCGGTCAGAAAGTCACGCTGTTCTACAAGCTGTACGGACGCAATCTGCGCCAGCCCATCTCGGGCAAGCTGTTTCTTAAGCTGGTCTGATAGTCACGCCCGAATCCACGGGCGGGCCCATTCTGCCGGCGTTTTGCCGGAATCCTCCTGATTTGCGGGAATGCTGCGTGTCCCGGGGAAGGGGAGCGTCTGTTTTGTATTGTTATGCCGTATATGAGCTAAACAGATCAGTAATGGTCTATGGCTAGGTCTAGTTATAGGTAGATTACGTAAACAGCTTGATTTAAGTTTAAATATAGATAAACTCCATCTCGGCCTTGGTAAGTGGTCGTAAACGCATGAAAAACAAGTAAATAGTTTTTAGTTTTTGACGCATATCGCATAACTATTGACGCCTAGAGATAAGATGCCCCGTTTTTCTTACAAGACCAGGACCGCTGCAGGCGGTAATGACATGAACGGCTTAACCCGCGACCAGGGCTATGTGGCATTGGAAGGGCTGGGTCGGCTGCTCCTGTACGGGCCCATGATCGGGCTGCTGTTCACCTCCTTGTGGTCGGTGGGGATTGCTCTGCTGACCGTGGTCATGCCCCTGACCTGGCTGACATTCGGCGGCTCCGTGCCTGCCTGGATGCGGGCGAACCCCGAAAATCACCCCGATTAATTCCCCGGCGGGGCCATTAGGGCCGTTCAAATCGCCGGCAGGTTGACTGCCCGTTCCCAGCCGTCATAATCCTAGCCATCTTTTGACGATGGACATCCCAGCCCCGTGCGACAAATCATCCTGGATACCGAGACCACGGGTCTTGAGCCCGAGCAGGGCCACCGCATTATTGAAATCGGCTGCGTCGAAGTCGTGAACCGGCGTCCTACCGGGCGTACCTACCACCAGTACATCAATCCCGAGCGAGAAATCGATGCCGGGGCCGTGGACGTGCATGGCCTGGACAACGAGTTTCTCTCGGACAAGCCGGTCTTTGCCGACATCCTGTCCGAGTTCATCGAGTTCGTGAACGATTCGGAACTCGTGATTCACAACGCGCCCTTCGACGTGGGTTTCATCAACGCCGAGTTCAAGCGCCTGGATGCGCCGCCGGTGGAGACCATTTGCCAGGTGCTGGATTCCCTGCAGGTGGCCCGTCGCCATCACCCGGGCCAGCGTAATTCCCTGGACGCCTTGTGCCGTCGCTATGAAGTAGACAACTCACGCCGCGAATTGCACGGCGCCTTGCTGGATGCCCAGCTGCTGGCGGAAGTGTACCTGCTGATGACCGGTGGCCAGGCGGCCCTGTCACTGGGGCGCCATAGCGCCAGCGAGACCGGCAGCGCCGAGGTGCAGACCCGCCGCCGGGTGAATCGTGATAACTTGAGCCTGCGAGTACAACGCCCATCAGAGGCGGAGCTGGCAGCCCACGAGCAATTTCTTGATCGGCTGGAGAAAGATTCCGGCACCTGTCTCTGGAGGGCTGGAGAGACAGAAACCGCAGTATAGATTGCGGTAAATACGTTAGCGTGGGTCATTCAAAAGGACTACACTTTCGCACTTCGCGCGGCCGGGTAAGCATACAGGGCCGGGATTAATTATTTTGAGGGGAGAAGACATGGCGACCAGAACAATGGCCAGGGCATTCAGCGAGAACTTCCTTGGCAATTCGCCGGATTGGTACAAACTGACGATTATCGGCTTCCTGTTGATTAATCCGATTCTGCTGCAAGTGGTCGGGCCGTTTGTCACCGGCTGGATCCTGATTGGCGAATTCATTTTCACCCTGGCCATGGCGCTCAAGTGCTACCCCCTGCAACCGGGCGGCCTGCTGGCCATCGAAGCTATTGCCCTGGGCATGGCCAGTCCCGAGTCCGTCTATGCTGAGACGGTGCAAAACTTCCCGGTCATCTTGCTGTTGATGTTCATGGTTGCCGGTATCTACTTCCTGAAAGACCTGCTGCTGTTCATCTTCACCCGAATCCTCTTGCGGGTCCGTTCCAAAGTCATCCTTTCCATGCTGTTCTCGGTGGCCGGAGCCGTACTGTCGGCCTTCCTGGACGCATTGACCGTGACCGCGGTGATCATTGCGGTGGCTAGCGGTTTCTACGGCGTTTATCACAAGGTGGCGTCGGGTAAGAAATTCGACCACGACCATGATCCGACTACCGATGACCAGGTGGTGGAGCTGCATCGTAACGACCTGGAAAACTTCCGGGCCTTCCTGCGCAGCCTGATGATGCATGGCGCCGTGGGTACCGCACTGGGTGGTGTGATGACCCTGGTGGGCGAGCCACAGAACCTGCTCATCGGCCATATCATGGGGTGGGACTTCATTACCTTCTTTATCAAGGTTCTCCCTGTCTCCCTGCCGGTATTCTTCGTCGGCCTGGCCACCTGCGCCCTGGTGGAGATCACCGGCACCTTCGGATTTGGTGAAAAGCTTTCCGACAACGTGCGCGCCGTGCTGACTGAGTTTGAGGCAGCCGAGGAGGCCAAGCGCGGTCTTCGCGACAAGGCCGTGCTCATCGTTCAGGCCTTGTCGGCCCTGTTCCTGGTTGTCGGTCTTGCCCTTCACCTGGCCGAAGTCGGGCTGATTGGTCTGAGCGTGATCGTGCTGGCCACGGCGTTTAACGGCGTGACCGAAGAGCACCGCCTGGGGCACGCCTTCGAAGAAGCCCTGCCGTTCACGTCCTTGCTGGTGGTGTTTTTCGCCATCGTGGCAGTGATCCACGAGCAGCACTTGTTCTCACCGGTGATTCACTACGTGCTGACCCTGGAAGGCCAGTTCCAGTTGGCCGCCTTCTACCTGGCCAATGGCGTACTCTCGGCGATCAGCGACAATGTGTTCGTGGCGACCGTGTACATCACGGAAGTCCAGACGGCCTTCCAGTCAGGCGCCATCGACCGCGAAACGTTCGACCTGCTGGCCGTGGCCATCAACACCGGCACCAACATCCCCAGTGTTGCCACGCCTAATGGCCAGGCTGCCTTCCTGTTCCTGCTGACCTCGGCCCTGGCGCCGCTGATCCGCTTGTCCTACATGAAGATGGTGGTCATGGCCTTCCCGTATACGGTCACCATGTCCATCTCGGGCCTGCTGGCGGTTTACTACCTGCTGTAGGTGATCGATAAAGAGCCCGTTCCGTGACCATATTCACGGGACGGGCTTTTTTTATGCCGTATAATTGAAAAAATTGAGCCTAAATAAGAAGAATTTGAGGGATTGAACGATGTTTAACCGTCGTGGCTGCAAGATAGGGATTATCGGGCTGGGTTATGTGGGCCTGCCCCTGGCCGTGGAATTTGGCAAGCGCTACGAGACGGTAGGCTTCGATCTGAAATCCGAGCGGGTGGCGGAATTGAACGCCGGCCGCGACAGCACCCTGGAAGTGGAGCCCGGGGATTTGCAGGCGGCCACCCGGCTTACCTGCACCGACAAGCTCGAGGACATGGAGTCCTGCGATGTGTACATCGTGTCCGTGCCCACCCCCATCGATGATCACCAGCGTCCCGATTTGTCTCCCTTGCTCTCCGCCAGCAAGACCGTGGGCAAGGTGCTCAAGCCGGGCAATGTCGTGATCTATGAGTCCACCGTGTATCCCGGGGCTACCGAGGAAGACTGCGTGCCGGTGCTGGAAGAGGTGTCGGGGCTCAAGTTCAACGCAGACTTTTACGTGGGCTACAGCCCCGAGCGCATCAACCCGGGGGACAAGACCCATCGCCTCACGACCATCGTCAAGGTGACAGCAGGCTCTACCCCCGAGGTGGCAGATTTTGTCGACGACCTGTATGGCTCCATCGTCACGGCCGGTACCTACAAGGCGTCCAGCATCCGTGTGGCCGAGGCCGCCAAGGTCATCGAGAACACACAGCGGGACGTGAACATCGCCCTGATCAACGAGTTGTCGATGATTTTCAGTCGCCTGGGCATTGATACCGAGGAAGTACTCAAGGCTGCGGGTTCCAAGTGGAACTTCCTGCCCTTCCGCCCCGGTCTCGTTGGCGGTCACTGCATCGGCGTGGACCCTTACTACCTGACCTACAAGTCACAGGAAGTGGGTTACCACCCGGAGATGATCTTGGCCGGACGACGTCTTAACGACAACATGGGTAATCATGTGGCCCTGGAAGTGGCCAAGCTGATGATGAAGGCTCGAATCCATGTGAACGGCGCACGCATCCTGATGTTGGGACTGACCTTCAAGGAAAACTGCCCCGACATCCGTAACACCCGGGCTGTGGATGTGAAGCACGAACTGGAACGATTCGGCGCGACCGTCGACGTTTACGACCCCTGGGTCGACGCAGATGAGGTCAGGCACGAGTATGGCTTCTCACCCATCTCCGAGCCGGAGAAGGGCGCCTACGATGCTGTAGTCATAGCGGTTGCCCACAGGCAATTTACCGAGATGGGTGCCGCATCCATTCGCACCCTGGGCAAACCAGAGCATATACTTTACGACATCAAGTACGTGCTTCCCGCCCACGAGGTTGATGGAAGGTTGTAACCCGAAGGATTGGTTGGAATGAAGATTCTCGTCACCGGCGCCGCCGGCTTTATCGGCTCTCACGTTGCCCGCCTGTTGCTGGAGCGGGGCGATGAGGTGGTGGGCCTGGATAACCTGAACGACTACTACGACGTGAACCTGAAGCGGGCCCGGTTGGAGCGCCTGAGGGAATGCCAGGACTTCAGTTTCGAAAAGCTCGATCTTGCCGATCGCCAGGGCATGGACGTATTGTTTCGCCAGGGCGGTTTCCAGCGAGTCATTCACCTGGCCGCCCAGGCGGGGGTGCGGTACTCAATCGAAAATCCCCACGTGTACATCAACAGCAACATCACCGGGACCCTGCACGTGCTGGAGGGCTGCCGCCACCACAACGTTGAGCACCTGGTCTACGCCTCCACCAGTTCCGTTTACGGCGCCAATACCACCATGCCCTTCTCGGTGCACCACAACGTGGATCACCCCCTGTCCCTGTATGCGGCCACCAAGAAGTCCAATGAACTGATGGCCCATACCTACGCCAGCCTGTACCAGCTGCCGGTAACCGGCCTGAGGTTCTTCACGGTTTACGGCCCCTGGGGCCGACCCGACATGGCCTTGTTCAAGTTCACCAAGGCCATGCTGGCCGGTGACCCCATCGACGTGTTCAACCACGGCCGCCACAAGCGTGATTTCACGTACATCGACGACATTGCCCAGGGTGTGGTGCGCAGTGTGGACAAGGTGGCGACCGCCAACCCGGACTGGTCATCCGATACCCCGGATCCCGGCACCAGCTCCGCTCCCTATCGCCTGTACAACATAGGCAACCAGGAGCCGGTGGAATTGCTGCGATTCATCGAAGTGCTGGAAGAGTGCCTGGGCGTCAAGGCGCAAATGAACATGCTCCCTCTGCAACCCGGTGACGTGCCATCCACCTTCGCAGACGTGGAAGACCTGGTCCAGGACGTGGGTTACCGTCCAGCCACCTCGGTGGAAGAGGGGGTAAAGAGATTTGTGGAGTGGTATCGGGAGTACTATCGCGTTTAGGGCCGTTCACTGGGGTTTTCATCCCCAATCCGCTTGAAAGTTGTTACAATGCCGTGCCTGATTTGGGCGGGAATCCACTTATACTGCCAGCGCTAAATGATATTTCCGTCGAT
>JBFFTZ010000047.1:0-12391 GCA_041571575.1 Gammaproteobacteria bacterium
CATCCGCACCCTCGTCCCGGTAACGCTGGGCCAGCTCAAGAATACCGCCCATGACCCGGTGGCTTTTGAACTGCACACCCTTGACCACGACTCCGTCGCGAACATCCAGGCAGGGAATTAGTCTTTTTGCAAGAATGGGCCCAACTCCTCGAGTGCTATTTTCCCATCCAGAAGCGCCTTGCCCACGATGGCCGCCTGCACCCCGGTCTGGTCCAGGGCATGCAAATCCCCTGCATCACGAACACCTCCGGATGCCTGGACTTCCAACTGCGGATAACGCGCCAGGCACTCGGCATACAACTCCAGGTTTGGACCTGTCATCGCTCCGTCCCGATCGATATCGGTGCACAGCACATGTATCAGTCCTGCCTGGGAGAAAAAATCCAGCGCCTGCCAGAGGCTTTGGCCGGTCTCCCGGGTCCAGCCGTGACTCGAAAGTCGGGGCTCGCCATCGGCGTCCAGCCGTGCATCCAGCGCCAGCACAATTCGGCTTGCGCCAAAATCCTTCAACCACTGGACCGCCGCCTGGGGTCTGAGCATCGCGGCACTTCCCAGGACGACCCGCCTTACCCCGGTTTCCAGCACCGTTTCGATCAGCGACTCATTGCGCAACCCGCCACCTACCTGGATCGACAAGCCCTCCATGACTGACAGATTGCGAATAATCTTTTCATTACCCGGTCGGCCGTCACGCGCTCCGTTCAGGTCCACTAAATGCAGTAATGAACATCCTGCATCACGATAGGATGCCGCCAGGACCAGCGGATCAAACTTGTACTCGGTAACCTGGTCAAATTCGCCTTTTAGCAGCCTGACGCACTGGCCGTCCTTCAGGTCAATCGCTGGAATAACAATCATCAGTAGTCTCTCAGGAAATTAGCTATCAGGCGGGCGCCCGGCGCGCCGGAACGTTCTGGATGAAACTGGGTGGCGAAAAAATTAGCCCGGGCCGCAACACTAACAAACCGACTCCCATATTCGCTAGTGGCCACGGCAGAGGTACTGCTCCTCACCGCATAGCCATGGACAAAATAAAAGTACTGATTCTCGACGCCGGCAAGCAACGGCAACTCCCCCAGTGGCTCCACAGTATTCCACCCCATGTGGGGCACCGGTAAATTCTCCGTCGCGCTCATGCGCTCAACCTTACCCGGCAATACGCCCAGGCACTCCACATCACCTTCATCTGAACGCTCAAACAGTAACTGCATACCCAGGCATATACCCAGTACCGGCTGGGTGAGAGTGGGGATAAGTTCGTCCAGCCCATATTCCCGAAGCCGGGTCATGGCATCGGCGGCGGCGCCCACCCCGGGGAGAATCACACGACTGGCTGAGCGAATACAGCCATGATCACGAGTCAATTCACCGGTCACGCCCAGCCGCTCCAGGGCAAACATC
This sequence comes from Gammaproteobacteria bacterium, assembly GCA_041571575.1. Lineage (GTDB taxonomy): Bacteria > Pseudomonadota > Gammaproteobacteria > Steroidobacterales > BM003 > CAKZML01. The sequence continues at coordinate 1,402 of JBFFTZ010000047.1, forward strand.
ACCGACCCGATGTTGGCGCCACCACTGTCGATCACCGCGACGCTCACAGGATTCCCTTGGTGGTGGGTAAATCCGAGCCGGACACCGCAATGGCCTGCCTGGTCGCCCTGCCCACAGCCTTGAACACGGCCTCCACCATGTGATGCGTGTTTTCACCTTCCACGTGAATATGCAGAGAACAGGCCATGGCCTGGGACAGTGAACGGAAGAAATGCGACACCATTTCCGTCGACAAGCCACCCACCTGGTCCCGGGGGAAATCTCCTTCAAATACCAGGTAAGAACGACCCCCCAGGTCCAGGGCTACCCGCGCCTGGGACTCGTCCATGGGCAACAAAAAGCCATAGCGCCCTATTCCGTGCTTGCTCCCCAGAGCCTCGGCCATGGCTTCGCCCAGGGCGATACCGCAATCCTCAACCGTGTGGTGCTCGTCAATTTCTAAATCACCCTTGCAGGACAAGGACAGGGAGAAACCGCCGTGCTTGGCCAGTTGCTCAAGCATGTGATCAAAAAAGCCGATTCCCGTGTCCACCGCAATCTGGTTGGGAACATCCAGATTCACCTCCACCTTGATATCAGTCTCGCGGGTCTTTCGCTGTCGGCTCGCGATCCGTGGCGCCAACAACAACTGATCGGCCAGGGCTTTCCAGGTCATCCCCTCGGGACCCACCATCAGCCCCTGGATTCCCAGGTTGGCCGCCAACTGCATGTCAGTCTCCCGATCACCGATGACATAGCTGTGTCGGCGATCAAGCGTTACCTCCCTCAGAAAGTCAGACAACAGACCCAGCCTGGGTTTGCGGCAGGCGCATTCCTGGTGATCGAAATGCGGGCAGATATATTGCTTGTCGAAATGCACTCCCTGGCTGGCAAACAACCCCAGGATAAAATCATGTGAAGTATCAAAATCCTCCTGGGGAAAGCTTTGGGTTCCAAGACCATCCTGGTTAGACACCAATACCAGCCGGTATCCTGCTTCGCTCAATCGCGCCAGTGCAGGAATCACGCCTTCGAGCAAGCGGATCTTATCCAGGGCATCAACCTGCTCATCGGGTGGCTCGTGAACCATGGTCCCGTCACGGTCAACAAAAAGGACTCTTTGTTCAGACATTACCCTGCTCCCCCATTACCCTGCTTCCTAAGCACTGCCACGACCGCCTCATTCTGCTCGGGTGTGCCCACGGTAATCCGCAAGCAATTCTCCAGGCCCGGTTCCTTGCTGAAATTCCTGATCAGTATGCCGTCCCTGGCGAAGGCGGCATCCACTGCCGCTGCATCGTCTACAGAGATCAACAAGAAATTGGCATCGCTGGGCCATACCTTGCGCACGATTTTCAGGCCGGCCAACTCCCGGGCCATGTTGTCCCTGAGCAGACGGGTCTGCTCAATTTTCTGCTCCAGTGCCTGCAACGCCAGGGGGGCCAGCAATGCTTCTCCCGCTTCGAGCACCGGTGTGGACAATGCATAGGGAGGTATTATCCGCTTGAACAGACCGGTGATCTCAAGTGAAGAGATCAGCGCCCCAAGCCTGGCGCCGGCCAGGCCATAGGCCTTGGAAAGGGTGCGAAGAATTACCAGGTTGGGCCAGGCATCCAGGGAATCAACCAGGCTCGCACGATCAGCAAACTCCACGTAGGCCTCATCCACAACGACCACTGCTCGACCCAGCAATGCACGGCAAACCTCGAACACGGCCGCCTCATCCAGCAACTGGCCGGTCGGGTTGTTGGGTGAACACAAGAACACCAGCTTGGTGTTTTTCTCGCAGGCGGTGAGCAGTTTTTCAGGATCCAGCGCAAACGCCTGCTCCGGTTCAAGTGGAACCTCGATGACACCGGCACCCTGCACCTGTGCATAGACCCGATACATGCCAAAGGTCGGTGGGCAGATCACGATACTGTCCACACCTTCTCGACAAAACAGCCGCAGCAACAGGTCTATCGCCTCGTCACTGCCACGGGTCAGTGCCAGTTGTCCCGCCTCAACCCCGTACATCCGGGCAAGGCGTGCAGAAATCGCTTCCGGATAGGGATCAGGGTAACGGTTTAGGCCCCGAACCGAATTATCCGCCTCGCTACGCCACGCTGACTCGTTGGCATTCAGCCGCATGCCTTCTTCCGATTCCGGCGGCAGGTAGGGCTGCATTGCCAGGACCTGGGGTCTGACCAGCTTCAGGATCTGGCTCATGCTGAATCCCCTGGGGATAGCCTGGCCAGTCGCAGGGTCACAGCCTGGGCGTGGGCCCTCAACCCTTCCATCTCGGCCATGACCTGGGCCACCGGGCCGATATTCATCAAGCCCGCGGGAGACAGTTCCTGGACCGTCATGCGACGCAGAAAATCCGACAAGGACAAACCGCTCACCGAGCGGGCGTAACCATAGGTGGGCAACACGTGATTAGTCCCACTGCAATAATCTCCCACTGACTCCGGGGTCCACGGGCCGAGGAACACTGACCCGGCATTCTGGACATCAGGCAGCCATACCCGGGGCTCGACAACTTGCAGAATCAAGTGCTCCGGCGCGTAGGCATTCACAACCTCCATGGCGATTTCCAGGTTCTCCACCAGGATTGTGCGACTACCCTGCAAGGCCTTCTCGGCAATCTCCGCCCGGGGCAACGTGGCCAGTTGTATCCCGAGCTGCGCCTGGACCTGGTCGGACAGCTCCTGGCTGGTGGTTACCAGCACGACCTGGGAATCCGGACCGTGCTCGGCCTGGGACAGCAAATCCGAGGCGATCAGCTCCGCATCGGCGTTCTCATCCGCCACCACCATGATTTCCGAAGGTCCGGCGGGCATATCGCACACACAGCCCAGCGGATCAGTGGAGACGAGCATCTTGGCCGCGGTCACCCAGGCATTTCCCGGACCAAAAATCTTGTCCACCCGGGGAATGCTTTCGGTGCCATAGGCCATTGCGGCTATCGCCTGGGCGCCACCTACCTTGTATACCTCCGCCACCCCACACTTGCGGGCGGCCACAAGCACTGCGGCATTCGCGCCACCCTCGCCATCCGGCGGGGTAAATATCACCTGTCGGGCACAACCGGCGACGCTGGCGGGAATCGCCAGCATGATCACCGCTGAAGGCAGCGCCGCAGTTCCTGCCGGCACATACAGGCCAACTGAGCCCAGGGGACGCACCAGTTGCTCGCAGATCACACCAGGAGCGGTCTCCACGCGGATGGCCGATGGCCGCTGGGCCTCGTGGAACTTGCGCACGTTGGCGATCGCCCTGTCCAGCGCCACTTTCTGCTCATCGCTGACCAGCTTCTCGGCCTGTTGAAATTCGGCCTCCGACACCTGCAGGGACTCAAGCTCGACGCCATCAATCTCTCGAGTCAGTTCCCGGAGCGCCGAATCGCCGGCGCGTTTGACCTGCTCGATAATTTGCTCGACCCGCTGGCGCACCTCGCTACCCTGGCTCTGGGCCGGACGCGCCAGAGCCGAGCGCTTCGCCGCGGCATCCAGGGAATTCCATTGCACGCATTGCATAGCAGTCCCCTCCCTAGGGCAGCATCTTCTCGAGGGGCAACACCAGCAATGAGGTCGCCCCCGCGGATTGCAGCGCCTCCAGGGTTTCCCAGAACACCTCTTCCGGACATACCGCATGCACCGCCACCTTGTCCGGGCGCCCTTCGAGGGGCATTACGGTAGGCGCCTCACTGCCCGGGAGCAGGTCGGATATCTCTTTCATTGCAGCGCGGGGGGCATGCAGCATGATGTACTTGCTTTCCCGCACCTGAAGCACTCCGTCCAGGCGCCGGATCAGCCGCTGGATCCATTCTTCGGAAACTACCGGCACCTCCATCGTGGTCCGTAGCAGCACCGACTGGCTTTCGAGAATCGTCTCCACCTCACGCAGGTGATTGGCCGCCAGGGTTACACCCGTGGATACCAGGTCACAAATAAAGTCAGCCTTTCCCAGCTTGGGCGCGATTTCCACTGCACCGGAGAGCACCACCACTTGCGCCTCGACATTATTACGGCGCAGGTAATCACCTAACAGGAACGGATAACTGGTGGCGACTTTCTTGCCTGCCAGTGATGCGGGTCCCTCGTAGGCCACACCCTCGGGGGCGGCGATGCAAAGCCGGCACTGGCCGACGCCAAGGTTGCGAAGCACTTCCAGCCCCCCGGGCTCTCCCCGGGAGAGTCTCTCCAGGCGGTGTTCCTCCACCACGTTCAGACCTGCAATGCCAAGTTGGCAGGCACCCTCTATCACCAGGCCGGGAATGTCGTCATCCCGCACCAGCAGGATGTCCAGGGGCATATTTTCCCCGTAACAGATCAATTGATCCGGAGCCCGGCTGTAAACCAGGCCACAGCGGTGAAGCAAATCCAGCGAGTTATCCGTCAAGCGCCCCGATTTTTGAACGCCCACCCGCATGCGCAATGTCTTATCCATTTGCCTCTCCCGGCACCTGTTCGCCGGCAACTCGCTGCCAGGCAATGTTGTAGCCACTGGTTGGTTCTCCCATGCATCGGGCCACTCGCCCGGTGGTGGTCACGCTAACCCCGGTGCGCTCAGCGATCTCCCGATAGGCCAGTCCCTGCTTTAGCAGACCCACCACAAGCCAGCGATCAGCCAGTGCCTGCAACTCTGCGGGAGTGGTCAAATCACTCAGGAATGCGGCTACCTCATTGGCATTAGCCAGCGACAAAAAGGCCTCGCAGAGTGCCTGCCGGGCCCGTTTATCCTGCTCTGGTGAAGATTCTCTTGGTTTCATTAGACTTTCTCTCGATGACGTATAAGCGTATTAGTACGCTAATACGTTATTACATGCAAATGCTTTTTTGCCTGAACACTGATGGAGCGGCAAGGGAAAAACCTTCTGTTTGCCCCCCAACGGGATTGACAGGTGACCGAAAAATCACGACAATGCTCGGCTTTCCGCCCTAACGGCGAACAGATTCATTCGGAGAATAGTCTTGGCTAACAGCAAAACCGCAGCGAAACGCGCCCGTCAGAACACCGTGCGTCGCGATCACAACATTGCCCTGAAGTCGCGTATGCGTACCTTTGTGAAAAGAGTGCTGGTCGCTATCGCCTCGGGTGACAAGGCTGCTGCTACCGAAACCTACAACGAGGCCGTGCCCGTCATTGACGGTGCCGCTTCAAAGGGTTTGATCCACGCCAACAAGGCCGCTCGTCACAAGAGCCGCCTGAACAGCCACATCAAAAAGATGGCTTAATGCGCTGGACGCGAATATAAAAAAGGCCGGTCACTGACCGGCCTTTTTTTTGCCTGGAATTACACCCGAATACCTACTCCGGATTTACCGCCTCAGCATCCACTGCCTCGGCAGTCATTGCCTCGGCGGCCTCTTCCTCGGCCATCTCTTCGAGACGATTCATACAAGCCTGGGCCAGTTCTTTGACCCCTTCCCCCGAAAGACCGGAGATCCGGAATACTCTGCCTTCCCAACCCAGCCCCTGGAGCAATTTCTCACAAGCCTGGGCAGCATCTTCTTCTGACAGCTGATCAAGCTTGTTGATGACCAGCCAGCGCTCCTGGGCGGCCAGCTCGGGACTGAACTTTTCAAGTTCCCCGGCAATCCGCTGCACATCCTGCACGATGTCCTGGTCAGGATCAGGCGGCAAAATATCCACCAGGTGCAGTAACAGGCGGGTACGCTGCAAATGCTTGAGGAAGCGAATACCCAGTCCCGCGCCTTCTGCGGCACCTTCGATCAACCCGGGTACGTCCGCCATGACGAAGCTGCGCAGTTCACCGACTTTCACTACCCCGAGATTCGGGTACAGCGTGGTAAACGGGTAATCGGCAACCTTGGGCCTGGCCGCCGACATGGCGCGAATCAGGGTGGACTTGCCGGCGTTGGGCAATCCCACCAGACCCACGTCCGCCAGCAACTTCAATTCCAGCTGCAGGGTACGGAACTCACCGGGCGTGCCAGGCGTGGCCTTGCGGGGCGCACGGTTGGTACTGCTCTTGAAACGGGTATTGCCCAGGCCACCGCGACCGCCCTGGGCGACTTTCATCCGCTGGCCGTCTTTGGTCAGGTCGCCAAGCACTTCCTCGGTTTCCTGATCCTTGACGATAGTGCCCACCGGAACCACGACTTCCAGGTCCACGCCGCTCTTGCCCGTGCAATTCCTTCCAGAACCGCTCTCGCCGCGTTGAGCATTGAACTTACGCTGCACACGGAAATCCACCAGGGTATTAACCCCGGAATTGGCCACCAGGTAAACACTGCCGCCGTCACCGCCGTCACCGCCATCGGGTCCGCCGAACGGCACATATTTTTCGCGGCGAAAACCAACGCATCCGTTACCGCCGTCACCAGCGCGAACCCGGACTGTCGCCTCATCAACAAATTTCATTGTCGCTTCTCTCCGCTATTTGCCTTCCAAACTCCAGAGACAAAAAACCCCGGGCCAGGCCGGGGTCTTTCGCTACCTCTGGGTCCGGTAGGACTCAGTTGGTCTCGATGCTCACGAAACGACGCATCTTGGGACCCTTGCGCCTAAACGCAACCTTGCCGTCCACCAGGGCGAACAAGGTATGGTCACGTCCCAGGCCCACGTTTTCACCAGGGTGAAAAGCCGTGCCACGCTGACGTACCAGGATATTACCAGCCAAAACTTCTTCACCACCGAAGCGCTTTACGCCCAGTCGTTTGGATTCTGAATCGCGACCGTTACGAGTACTGCCGCCTGCCTTTTTATGTGCCATCTGAAATTACTCCGCAGCGTCATCTGAACCGCTAGCAGCCTTCTTGGCGGCACGGCCCTTCGTAATACCGGTCACTTCAATTTCCGTGAACCACTGACGGTGGCCCTTCGTACGCTGATAATTCTGGCGCCGATGGAATTTGATGATCTCTACTTTCTTGCCCTTGGCGTGACTCAGCACCTTGGCTTTCACCTTGCTGCCTGACACGTAAGGGGCGCCTATTTTAACGTCGGTGCCTTCACCAACCAATAGGACTTTGTCGAACTCAACAGCATCACCTTCGCCTGCAGACAACAACTCAACTTTGAGCTTGGTGCCCTTTGCTACTCGATACTGCTTGCCGCCAGTTTCAATTACCGCGTACATCTAAAATCGCTCCCGAAAGGTCCTTGAATTCAAGGGTCATCCCCAAAAATCAAGGGGTCACCGGTAAAGAGCGGAAATTCTAAAGAGTTAGACGCCCCGGGTCAATCAGAATCTTCTACCCACAGACACTGCTCACAAGCTGGCATAATAGCAGGGACCGAGGCTGGTATGAATAATACAAGCCATTGAAAAATAACATAATTACAACTAGAAAGCTCCGCTGACTATGATACAAATTGACGCCATCCGGGCGCTAATGGCCACTGACATGGCAACGGTTGATCGACATATCGAGGCCAAATTGGCCAGCGATGTGGCCCTGGTTAACCAAATTGCCCAATACATTATCCATAGCGGCGGAAAACGGCTGAGGCCAATGCTGACCCTCACCTGTGCTCGTGCCTGCGGGTTTCGTGCTGATGTGCATGTCAGCGCTGCCGCGATTATTGAGTTTATTCACACCGCCACCCTGCTTCATGACGACGTGGTCGATCACTCTGACATGCGCCGGGGCAAGGGCACCGCAAATGCCGTGTTTGGTAATGCGGCCAGCGTACTGGTGGGTGATTACCTCTATTCACGTTCCTTCCAGATGATGGTGGATATCGGCGAGATGCGGATCATGGAAATCATGGCCGACGCGACCAACACCATCGCCGAGGGCGAGGTCCTGCAACTGATGAACCTGCAGGATCCGGACACCACCGAGAAGGCCTACCGGGACGTTATCTACCGCAAGACAGCCAAACTGTTTGAGGCCGGTGCACTGACCGCAGCCATCCTGGCAAGGCAGCCGGAGAACATCTGCCAGGCCATGGCCAATTACGGCCGACACCTGGGTACTGCCTTCCAACTGGTGGACGACGCCCTGGACTACGATGCCTCGGCCGAGGAAATGGGCAAGAACGTCGGTGATGACCTGGCCGAGGGCAAACCCACCCTCCCCCTGATCCACGCCCTGAACCACGGCACGCCGGAACAGGCCAGCCTTATTCGGGCCTGTATCGAAAACGGGGGTCGGGAACACATTGCTGCGGTGACTGAGGCCATTGAAACAACCGGTGCGCTTGAGTACACTGCGCGCTCTGCACAGCAGGAGGCCTCCTCCGCCATCGCTTCGCTCACCGACGTACCCGAATCGGAATACAAGCAGGCACTGATCGGGCTGGCAGAATTTGCGGCGAATCGCCGCTACTGAATCGAATATCGGCGTGTAGCGCAGCCTGGTAGCGCACCTGTCTCGGGGTCAGGGGGTCGGGGGTTCGAATCCCTCCACGCCGACCATTCACCCCCGCCCGCGGTCTACCCAATCCAGATCCAGCTCATACTGACTCCAGTTTCAGCGCATCCTCGCTGGCTTTTCCCAGTCCCGAACCCCAAAAATGGCTGCTAGTTGACCGCCCAACCTTGAATTACGGCGTTTACGCATCACATTTAGGACTGAAGGAGGTAAAATCTCCTGCTTGCTATGCTTCTTGGGACATAGGACAAATTTTCTTAAACGTTCCCCCACACAGGCTTGACCCGCTTTGCGCCGACACAGGATCCAGGCATGAATTTGAGTACTGACACACTGGCTTTCACTCCCGAGGTCAAGGCCGCGACCCAGCCTATCTACGAGCAGGTCAAGGCACTTATCCCGGAAGTCGAGTGGGCGATTTACGCACCCCTGATTCATGCCATCAACAAGCTCAAGCGGGAGCGCAACGCCTACATCGTCGCCCACAACTACCAGACCCCCGAGATTTACCACGGCATCGCCGACTACACCGGTGACTCCCTGGGACTGGCCCAGCAAGGCGCGAAAACCGATGCTGAGGTTATCGTCATGTGCGGCGTGCGTTTCATGGCTGAAACCGCAAAGATTCTTGCCCCGGAGAAAAAGGTTCTCATGCCGGATATGAGCGCGGGTTGCTCGCTGGCCTCCTCCATCACCGCCGAGGACGTGCGTGAACTCAAGCGCAAGTACCCGGGTGTACCGGTAGTGGCATACGTGAACACCTATGCCGACGTGCGTGCCGAGGTGGACATCTGCTGCACCTCTGGTAACGCCGTTGAGATCGTGGAATCTTTGGGCAGCGACAAGGTCATCTTCCTGCCCGATGGATATCTTGGCAGGTACGTGGCCAGCAAGACCGACGTGGAAATCATCCTGTGGGAAGGCGCCTGCGAGGTGCACGAGCGCTTTACCGCCGACGACATCCTTACTTTCCGTGCCGAAAACCCCGGCCTGGAAGTCATCGCCCATCCCGAATGCCCACCCGAGGTCCTGGCCGAGGCAGACTTCGTCGGCTCCACGGCAGGCATGATCAAGCACGTGGACGATACCCGACCCAAGAAAGTGGCGATGATTACCGAATGTTCAATGAGCGACAACGTGTCGGTGAACTTCCCCGACGTCGAGTTCATTCGTCCCTGTAACTTCTGTCCTCATATGAAAAAGATCACCCTGGAAAAAGTATTGAAGTGCCTGCAGGACATGGGACCTGAAATCCAGGTCGACCCCGCGGTTGCCGAGAAGGCCCGGTTGTCAACGGAGCGCATGCTGACTGCCGGTCAGGCCCACTCACGTGAAGACTGACGCAAGCACCGACCTGCTGGTCATCGGTGGTGGTCTCGCCGGACTGGCCAGTGCGCTGCACGCCGCCAATGCCGGACTGTCGGTAAAACTGCTGATCAAGAAACCTTTCGACCAGACATCCAGTCACTGGGCCCAGGGCGGCATCGCCGCTGCAGTGGGGCCGGATGATGACCCGGAACTGCACGTTGCAGACACCCTGGATGCCGGGGTCGGACTGTGCAAGGTCGCCAGTGTGCAATTCCTCGCCCAGCAAGCTCCCAAGGCCATCGCCTGGCTGCGAGATTTGCACGTGGCATTCACCGAACTGCCCAATAGCCACCGGCAACTTCACCTGACCCGGGAAGGCGGACATTCCCGTCGTCGGGTAGTCCACGCAGCCGATGCCACAGGCCAGGCAATCATGGACGCGGTGACCGCCGAGGTACTCAACCATCCCTCGATTACCGTATGCAAGGACCATATTGCCGTGGACCTGATCCGGGCCGACAAGGTGAGTCCGGGGGCGAAGAAGCGCTGCGTCGGCGTCTACGCCTTGAACCGGAAGACCAACAAGGTAAGCACCCACGCGGCACGCGCCGTGGTTCTCGCCACCGGCGGCGCATCCAAGGTCTACCTGTTTACCACCAATCCTGATACCTCCACCGGGGACGGTATCGCCATGGCCTGGCGGGCCGGCTGTCGGGTGGCCAACATGGAATTCATGCAATTCCATCCCACCTGCCTGTACCACCCCCACGCCAAGTCCATGCTGATTTCCGAGGCTGTGCGCGGAGAAGGCGGCAAACTGGTGCTGCCCAACGGCGAACGTTTCATGGATCAACATGACCCGCGTGGCGAACTGGCGCCCCGGGACATCGTGGCCAGGGCCATCGATTACGAGATGAAGCGCGGCGGGTACGACTGCGTGTACCTGGACATTACCCACAAGCCTGCCAAGGAAATCCTGGAACACTTCCCGAACATCAGCCGCAGATGCCAGGAATTCGGCATCGACATAACACGGGAACCAATCCCCGTCGTGCCGGCGGCCCATTACACCTGTGGGGGCATCATCACCGAACTTGATGCCAGCACCGACCTGCCCGGCCTGTATGCGGTGGGTGAGTGCGCCAGCACCGGCATCCACGGCGCAAACCGCCTGGCCAGCAACTCGCTGCTCGAATGCTGTGTTTTCGCCAAATCCGCCGTCGAACGATTGAAGAAAGAGCTGTCTAACGGCGTGCCCATGCCGCCACCGCTGCCCGCCTGGGATGAAAGCCGGGTCACCGATGCAGACGAACATATCGTGGTCTCACATAACTGGAATGAGTTAAGACACTTCATGTGGGATTACGTGGGTATCG
>JBFFTZ010000048.1:0-12159 GCA_041571575.1 Gammaproteobacteria bacterium
CCTGGGCTTCGCCAATGTCCTGGGCTTCGCCAATGTCCTGGGCTTCGCCAATGTCCTGGGCTTCGCCAATGTCCTGGGCTTCGCCAATGTCCTGGGCTTCGCCCGAGTACTCAACTTCGTAGCCCAGCTCCTGCTGTTCTTTTTCATCGGTAAGCTTTTCGAGTGCATCGAAGGTACGCATGCACTGGCCACAACGAACCCTGCCCCGGGCAAGGGCCAGGTCTTCCGGGGTAACCCGGAATGCGGTGTCGCAATGTGTGCAGCGTGTCAGCATATTCAGTCGTGAATGCGGGGTCCTGGTCGGCCGGGACTCAATATGATGCCCGAAGCAGAAAACAAAATCCCGCGCTCGGAGCTTTTCCTGCTTATCCGTTTACAGTGCAGCAAAGGCGCACCCAATCTCCCTTGCGGGTTTCGATGATTTTTTCACAGCCTTGTGCATAGGCTTCCTGAACCATGGTTGATTGTTCCGCCAGGATTCCTGACAGGATCAAATCTCCGCCGGGACGGCAAATTCCGAGTAATTGCTCAGCCAGGTTTACCAGCGGGCCTGCCAGTATATTTGCCAGCACGATGTCATATTCCGCGGCACCCAGCTGGTTCGGATCCGGAAAGGACAGATTCTTTTCCACGCGGTTTCGCCGGGCATTGTCCAGGCTGGCCTCCAGGGCCTGGGGATCGATATCCACCCCATGTGCCGATGACGCACCAAGTTTCAGGGCCGCAACAGCCAGAATGCCAGAGCCGCAGCCGAAATCCATCACCTGCTTGCCGCCCACCTGGGCGCCACCCAGCCACTCCAGGCACAGGGCGGTTGTCTCGTGGGTGCCGGTTCCGAACGCCAGGCCCGGATCCAGGTAGACCACCGTGGCGTTTTCCTCGGGAACTTCCTGCCCATGAGGGCAAACCCAGAGGCCATGTCCGAAATCCATGGGATGAAAGTCTTTCATCCATTCCCGCTCCCATGCCCTGTCTTCCAGCTGTTCCATGCTGTGAGCGGGTAGTGGGGTATCCAGTTGCGCCTGCAGTGCGTCCACCACGGATTGCTCGCTGACGCCTTCCGGGAACAAGGCAGTGAAGCGGGTGCTGGGCCATAAGGGCGTTTCCCCCGGGGCCGGCTCCAGCACCGGGGTGTCCTGGGCATCGGTGAGTGTGACTGACAGGGCGCCGGCATCGAACAGGGCGCTTTCCATCTGTTCGGGGTCCAGTTGGCCCAGTTCAATCCTGAATTGGCTCCAGGGCATGTTTAAAGGCCCAGCCTTTTCTCCAGGTAGTGAATATCCGTACCGCCCGCCTTGAACGCACCATGCTGGAAAATTTCCCGATGAAGTGGGATGTTGGTCTTGATGCCTTCAATCACCATCTCTGTCAGTGCATTGGTCATACGGGCAATGGCTATGCCGCGATTCTCACCGTAACTGATGACCTTGCCGATCATGGAGTCGTAGTAAGGAGGCACCTGGTAGCCAGAGTAAATGTGGCTGTCGATACGGATGCCGGGGCCACCAGGCGGATGCCAGAGAGTGATGGTGCCGGGTGAAGGCATAAAGGTTTTCGCGTCCTCGGCATTGATCCGGCATTCGATGGCATGTCCGGTAAAGGTCACATCTTCCTGTTTGATTGACAGTTTCTTGCCAGAGGCGATTTCCAACTGCGCCCGGACCACGTCGATTCCGGTAATCATCTCCGTTACCGGGTGTTCCACCTGCAGGCGGGTGTTCATTTCGATGAAATAGAATTCTCCGTCCTGGTAGAGGAATTCGAAAGTTCCCGCTCCCCGGTAATTCATTTCCAGGCAGGCTTTCACACAGCGCTCGCCCATCTCGCGGCGTTGTTGATCGGTGATTCCCGGTGCCGGTGCTTCCTCGACGACCTTCTGGTGTCGTCTTTGCATTGAACAGTCACGTTCACCCAGGTGAATGGCGTTACCCTGGCCATCAGCCAGGACCTGGAATTCAATATGACGGGGTCGCTCCAGAAACTTTTCCATGTAGACAACGTCGTTGTTAAACGCTGCCAGGGCTTCTGACTTGGTAAGGGTGATGGCGTTGAGCAGCGACGCTTCTGTGTGCACCACTCGCATGCCCTTTCCGCCGCCCCCGCCCGAGGCCTTGATGATGATTGGATAGCCCAGGGATTGGGCCATCTTGAGGTTTTCCTGTATGTCGTCGCCAAGCGGGCCATCGGATCCCGGCACGCAGGGCACGCCTGCTGCCTTCATGGTGCGAATGGCCGACACCTTGTCGCCCATAAGGCGAATGGTCTCAGCCCTGGGGCCGACAAATATAAAACCGCTGTTTTCAACCCGCTCTGCGAAATCGGCATTTTCTGACAGGAAGCCGTAGCCCGGGTGAATGGCCACGGCATCGGTGACTTCGGCGGCGCTGATGATGGCAGGCATGTTCAGGTAGCTGTCCGTGGATCTCGGAGGACCAATGCAAACCGTTTCATCAGCCAGCAGAACGTGTTTCAGAGAGCTGTCTGCGCTTGAGTGAACCGCCACGGTCTTGATGCCCATTTCCTTGCAGGCTCGCAAGATGCGCAGGGCAATTTCCCCGCGATTGGCGATGATGACTTTATCGATCATGGTCATGCCTATTTTGACAGTTACTCGATGATGAACAAGGGCTGGCCGTATTCCACCGGATCGCCGTTCTCCACGAGGATGGACACAATGGTGCCGCTGGCATCAGCCTCGATCTGGTTCATCATCTTCATTGCCTCGATGATGCAAAGCGTATCGCCGGTTTCAACTCGCGAGCCTATGGAGACAAATGTTTTGGCTCCGGGTGTCGGCGAAGAATAATAGGTGCCGACCATAGGTGCGGTGACCCGGTGACCCGCCGTGGGGGGTTCGGCGGCGACTGCGGGGGCTGCGGCCGCAGCCGGGGCTGCTGCAACAGGCGCGCTTGCCATCGCCGGCGCCGGGGCTGCCTGGACGTGTGTTGAGTAGCGGCTGATGCGCACCGACTCTTCGCCCTCGGTGATTTCAATTTCTGCAATACCGGATTCATCCAGTAGCTCAATGAGTTTTTTTACTTTGCGGATATCCATATGGGTAACCTTTTCTGGATCAGGCTTGGGCGTTTCTGTTATTGGGAGGCGTTTCCGATAGCGGCGCTGAGGGCTAGCTCATAGCCACGCACGCCAAAGCCCACGATGACTCCGCTGGCCACATCTGAGAGGTAGGTGTGGTGGCGGAATGTTTCGCGGGCGAAGATATTGCTTATGTGTATTTCGATGAACGGTACGCCTGTGGCCAGCAAGGCATCCCTCAAGGCGATGCTGCTGTGGCCAAGGGCCGCTGGGTTAATCACGATTCCGGCCAGTCTCTCCTCGCTGGCCTGCTGAATCCTTTCGACCAACTCGTATTCGGCGTTGCTCTGAAAGCAGTCCAGGGTGTGGCCATGGCGTGTGGCTTGCTCGGCCAGCGAGGCTTCAATTTCCCCAAGGGTGGTCGAGCCATAGATTTCCGGCTCACGTTTGCCGAGCTGGTTCAGGTTGGGTCCGTTGATCAGGAGGAATCTGGCCATAAAATGTTGCGCCGCATTATTTTCTGGTGATTTCCAAGAAGTTTACATCTTTTGGCAGCAAGATCGTATCTTTTTAATTGATCTTTACCCTTGGGACATCTGCCGGACAACAACCGGCTTCGCCGCTTCCGGGGCGTTTCCAGATTTTAGGGGCGCGGGGCTTGCCTAGCCTGGATGATCATCTCCGGCGCGAACCCCGAGATTTACCCGGCTCATGTCACCCTGCACCTGGGCAAGCACCCTGGGGTCCATGACCCGGCGCCAGAGAAACGGCACGTAGGCCAGCAGGAACATGCCGAAATAGCCGGTTGGCAGGGACGGGATGTTGTCAAAATTTCGCAGGGACTGGTAGCGCCGGTTGGCGTGGGCATGGTGGTCCGAGTGGCGTTCCAGGTGGAACAGCACCAGGTTGGAAAATATGTGATTTGCGTTCCAAGAGTGGTGGGGCTGGCAGCGTTCGTAATTCCCGTTATCCTTTTTCGCGCGCAGCAGGCCATAGTGCTCAATGTAATTGGCGCTGGTCAGCTGCCACCAGCCAATAGCCGCCTGTACCAGCAGAAAAGGCAGCATGGCCAGGCCGAATACAGCCACCAGGCTGCCATA
Source organism: Gammaproteobacteria bacterium (assembly GCA_041571575.1). Classification (GTDB taxonomy): domain Bacteria; phylum Pseudomonadota; class Gammaproteobacteria; order Steroidobacterales; family BM003; genus CAKZML01. Next base: position 4,137 of record JBFFTZ010000048.1, read on the forward strand.
CAGCAGCACGCTCAAGGCATAGGACTGCAATATCTGATTGCGCCAACTCCAGGGGGAGCAGCCCATACGTTGTAGCCGGCGACTCTCCAGCCTCCAGGGCCGGCGAATGGCGCCGGGAATCTCCCTCAGGGCGAAGCGGTATATGTTTTCGCCAAAGCGGGCACTGGCGCAGTCCTCGGGTGTGGCGACCTGGCTGTGGTGACCGGCATTATGTTCAACGGTAAAGTGGCCATACACCGGGACGGCCAATACGATTTTCGCCAGGTTGACCTCCAGCGCCGTGTTCTTGTGACCCAGTTCGTGGCCGGTATTGATGGCCAGGCCGCTAAGCAGGCCTGTGGACAGGGTGACCGCCAGCACGCTGCTCCATGACAGGTCCTGGGTCGCTACCAACCAGACGCCGGCCACCAGTCCGACATAGTGAAAGGGCACGGCGACATAAGTCAGTGCACGGTAGTACGGATCGGATTCCAATTCGGGGACAAGGGTTTCGGGGGGGTTGCTCTCGTCTTCGCCCAATAACCAGTCCAATGTGGGCACCATGACGTACAGGACGAAAATAGGAAGCCACAGCAGCCACTGGTTCCCGGTGCTCAAGTAGCCGGCCGCGCAGACCATGGGCAACAGGGGCAGGGCAATCGAAAGCGGCCACAGATAACGCTTTTTGTCTGTGTAGATAGCACTTTCGCCAGATGGCAACTGGTAGACAAAGGATTTCATGGGCTGGCTCTCAATCTGGAATCAGTATAACTAACAGCCATTCTGGAGTGACAGGGCCACAGGCAAAAGCGTATAAAGTGACTTGCAATGGTCATAAAGTGACAAGTACTGATGACGGATGCTCCCTGGGAAACGGGCTTGCTGGTCCCGCCAACCTACCTAAATGTGATCCTGCGTGACCTTGAGCCCGCCGTGGCGAAGCGGGTACTGGATGAGGCTGGCCTGCCTGAGCGCTGGGTGGCGGGTTCCGCGGAGGCCGTGCCGATAGCGCTAATGCAGGCGGCCGTCACCAGCCTGCGAGGCATAATCGGTGAGCATTGGCACCTAAAAATGATCCATAGGCTTAACCTGTTTGCGCATGGCTCATTAGGCATGGCCGCGGTGACCTGCCCCGATATGGGTTCGGCAATCTCTATTCTTGAACGCTATGTCACGGTTAGGGCGCCTTTTGTCAGGCTGGAACAAAGGCTGGATCCGGATCGCTGCGTGCTGCGCCTGGTGGACGAAGCCGGCCTGGGTGAGCCCTGGCGAGACTTGCTGGAAGTCGTGATGCTGGGAATCCAGTCATTGCTGGAGCAGGTTCATGGTTCTCCGCTGCGCGAAATGCAAATGCATTTTGCATTGCCGGCCCCGCCCTACGACTCGTTGCTGGAGGAGCAGGTACAGGGTCAGGTGATCTACGGTTCCCAATGGCATGAAATGGTGATTCCCCGTTCCTGGCTTGAGAAAACCAGCCCCATGCACGACCTGGCCATGCACCGTTCGGCCTTGTCCAGGCTGGAAGCCGAGTTTGCCGCTGTCGCCGGTCGGCACAGTGTAACCGACCTGGTCACGCAGCTGCTTTGCGCTGCGCCCGAGCATCCTCCCAGCCTGGGGGAGATTGCACGCGGTCAGTTCATCACCTCACGAACCTTGATCCGCAGGCTGAAGAGCGAGGGCAGTTCCTATCAGAAAATCCTGCAGGAAGTTCGCCTGCGCCAGGCCATCAAACTGTTGTCGGCGCCGGATTTCACCGTAAAGCAAATTTCCTACATGCTGGGTTACAAGGACCCTTCCAATTTCGGTCGCGCCTTCGTGCTGTGGACGGGTCAGTCGCCAGGCGAATTTCGCAGGAGCCTGGGGTCCGATTAGCAGACCTGCCTTGACGCGTGAAAATCTAAAAAGGCAGCGGTAATGAGGCTGAAATGCCCGTAAAAAAAGCCCCGGCGGCCGCAGTCGCCGGGGCTTATTTCGAACCCGCTTGTTACCAGATTTTCACCCGGTCTTCCGGTGCGAGATACATGCCGTCGCCTTCCTTGGTGTCGAAGGCTTTTTGGAATTCATCGATGTTTCTGACGGTTCCGTTGGCCCGGAATTCACCGGGTGAATGCGGATCAACCTTGATCAGGCGCACTGCTTCTTCATCGCGAATGATGGTGCGCCAGACCTGTGACCAGCCCATGAAGAAGCGTTGGTCGCCGGTGAGTCCGTCGATAACCGGAGAGGGCTTGCCGTCCAGTGACAACTTGTAGGCACGGTAGGCCATGGTCAGGCCTGCCAGGTCACCGATGTTCTCGCCAAGGGTCAGGGCGCCGTTCACGAACTGGCCTTCCACCTGGCTGAAACTGTTGTATTGATCGATAAGTTTTTGAGCCCTGAGGGTGAATTCCTCATTGTCTTTTTCGGTCCACCAGTCGCGCAGGTTTCCGTCACCGTCATACATGCGACCCTTGTCGTCAAAGCCGTGACTGAACTCATGACCAATGACCGCACCGATGGCGCCATAGTTGGTGGCGTCATCAGCGGCTTCATTGAAGAAGGGCGGGCGCAGGATGGCAGCCGGGAAAACGATTTCGTTCATCACCGGGTTGTAGTAGGCGTTCACGGTCTGGGGCGTCATAAACCACTCACCGCGGTCAATGGGGCCACCAAGTTTGGACATCTCGAAGTCGTGCTCGAATTCGGCGCTGCGGGCCAGGTTGCCCAGCAGGTCGTCGGCGCGAATTTCTAGGGCGCTGTAATCACGCCACTTCTCGGGATAGCCGATTTTTGGGGTGAACTTGGCAAGCTTGTCCTGGGCCTGGAGGCGGGTTTCCTGCCCCATCCACTCCAGCTTGTCGATGGACTGGCGGAATGCTTCTCGCAAGTCGCTGATCATCTTGTCCATGCGGACCTTGGAGTCCGGCTTGTAATGCTCGGCCACGAACAGTTGGCCGACCAGTTCGCCCAGGGTGCCGTTGGTGGCTTCAACAGCGCGTTTCCAGCGAGCCCGGTTTTCCTCGGTCCCGCTGAGGGTGCGTCCAAAGAAATCGAAGTTGAGGTCTGCGAATTCGTTGGACAGGTAAGGGGCGGCGCTATTGATGGTCTTGTAGGTGAGGTAGGTCTTCCAGTCATCCAGACTGGTATTTTCCATGGCGTTGCTCAGCGCTGCCAGGAAGTCCGGCTGGTAAACGATGAAGCGCTCTTCTGATCCAAAGCCCACGGCGTCTGCGAATGCTTTCCAGTCGATGCCCGGGAACGCGACCTGGGCTTCATCGAAGGTGTAGGGGTTGTACGTGGCCACCGGATCACGGTTTTTCACGCGCTCCCAGTGTGCCTGGGCGAAAGCGGTTTCCAGTGCAAGAATGGTCTTGGTCTTTTCTGCCGCATTTTCGATGCCTGCCAGTCCCTGCAACGCGGTGACGTATTCGGCGTACTTTTCACGCTTGTCCTTGAACTGGTCTTCCAGGTAGTAGGAGCGATCGGGCATGCCCAGGCCGGACTGGTAAATATAGGTGGCGTAGCGGGTCGAGTCTTTCTTGTCCTGGTTCACGAACACGGCCATGACATTGGAAATAGCCGAACGCTGCATGTGGGCCAGGTGACTGATTAATGCCTCCTGGCTGTCGATGGCTGCAATGGCGTCGAGCTCGTCTTTCAGGGGAGTCAGGCCTGCGGCGTTTGCCGCTTCCTCGTCCATGAAGCTGTTGTAGAAATCACCAATCTTGCGAGCCGACGTGCCGGGCTCGGCCTGGCTGGAGGCTGCCTGTTCTACCAGGGATTTGACGTCGGCCTCGGCGCGGTCGCGCAGTTGATTGAAGGCGCTGTAACGAGCCTTGTCCGAAGGCATCTGGGTTTCAGTCAGCCAGATTCCGCTCACATGACGATAGATATCGTCCTGGGGGCGTACATTGTGATCGATAAAGGCCGGGTCGATGCCGGTACCCAGGGCCACTTCCGCAGCCTGGGCTGTCTTGGCTTCTGAGCTGTCTTCGTGCTGGGAGCATCCACCGGCGCTGATCAGTGCTGCGGTGGCGAGAAGGAGTTTCCAATGTCTCATTAGATCGGTTTCCTTGTAAAAATGATGGCGGCACGTTACCCAAAGGGGGTTGGTGCCGTCAATGATTTACCTGTTTGTGACAGCAATTTAGAGGCGTTCTAACGGGTTAGGGATTCCGAACGCAGCTTGGGCTATAGTGTCTGGTGAGCCATTTGTTGGCTGGAAATCTGTTAACTGGAGGCGCTTTCAGTGAGTTATAGCAGCGACAATATCTTTGCCATGATACTTAGAGGCGAGATTCCGGCAGCGAAGGTCTACGAAGATGAACACACTCTCGCGTTCATGGATGTGATGCCCCAGGCTGACGGGCATACGCTGGTGATTCCCAAGGTGGAGGCGGAGAATTTTTTCGATATACCCGATGAGTCACTTGGACATTTGATTGTCACCACCCGGCGTGTGGCGCGGGCAGTGCAGGCGGCTTTTGAGCCCGACGGCATGATGATTACTCAGCTCAATGGTCCTGCCGCCGGACAGTCGGTATTCCACATACATTTCCATATTATTCCCCGGTTCGCGGGCCAGGACCTGAGGTCGCACGGTCGTGGTATGGCGGATTCGGAGTTGCTCCAGGACCATGCGGCACGCATCAGGGCCGCCCTTTCAGAATAAAACAGGGAGTGAAAGGAATGTTTCGAGGTCCCTTAATGGCCGGCCTGATGAGCAGGCTGGGCCGTTTGCGCTTTCCCTACCTGTTCGGACTGACCGCGCTGGTTTTCCTAGGGGATGTGTTGCTGCCGGACTTGATACCGTTCGTCGATGAGATATTACTGGGTCTGTTAACGATCCTGTTTGGCGCATGGCGCAAGAAGCGCCACGAAACCCCGCCAGGAGACGAGGGTCCGACCGCCGGAAATTCCTAGGTTCCCGAATCCTTTACGCCGGCCATGCCGTGGGCAATCACCCGTCTTGCCATTGCCGGGTCAATCTCGCCGGTGCGCACCCGGGCAACCGTATTGAAGATTAATTCAGCCTGGGGGCGGTGAACCTCGCCGATTTGCACGTGCAGGACATTACCCTGGTGGTCGGTAAACGCAGTGAATGGCATTGCCATGAATTCCACACCGAAACCTTCTGCAGCATCGATGGCGTCCTGGTCACCGATCATCACCGGATAGTTCACCGGCGTCTGTTCAAGGTAGCCAAGAACATCTTCCCGCAGGTCTACCGCGACACCGATGATCTGCACGTCTTCGCCTGCATATTCGGTCTGCAAATCTTTCAGCAGCGGCATTTCCCTGCGGCAGGGCGCACACCAGGTCGCCCAGAAGTTTACGACCATGGCCTTGCCGTCCCACTCGGTGATAGAGCGCATGACGCCGGCGGTATCTGCCAGGCTGAATTCGGGCCGGGTCTGCACGCTTCTTACCGTGTTCAAGGACGGTGCGGGCTTGGCCGGAGCCTGAGTGGCGGCGGCTGGCGGAACCTGCGGCACCGATTCGGCACCAGTCTTGGCCGAGTTGTAGAGGTATGTCGAGATACCGGCGATAAGGCCGATGACCGCAAAGACAGCAGCAATAGCTTGTTTCATAGAAATAGTTTCGCTAGCGACTCTTTAGTGCCGCTTTAATGTGTGGAGCAAATTCTGTCGCGGGCACATAGCCCACGACCCGGTAGTTCTTGCGTTCCTGTCCATCGGTTCCGAAGAACGCGATGGTTGGCGGCCCGAAAATTTCGAAATGCTGAAGCAGGGCCTGGTCTTCATCATCGTTGGCGGTGACGTCGGCCTGCAGCATCACCACGTTCTGCAGCTGGGCTTTAACCGAGGGGTCAGGGAAAGTATACCTTTCCATTTCCTTGCAGGAGACACACCAGTCGGCATAGAAGTCCAACAATACCGGTTGGCCTGCCGCAGATGCCATGGCGACTTCTCGTTGCAGGTCCTGCACCGTCTTGATGCGCTTGAACGGAATTTCCTCGTGCGCCGCGGATGCTCCGGCGCCCAGGCCCAGGCCTTTCACCGGCTGCAGGGGATCGGTGTTGCCACCGGCAAGGCCGGCAAGAATCAGCAGGCCCCACGCCAGCAGCATGAGTCCGACGCCAGCGCCAAATGCGCGGATCACGGTATTGCCCTGGGGACTCCTCGCATAGTTAAACAGGAATGCGCCGAAGGCCATGGACAGGGCCGACCAGAGCAACATCAGGGTCCAGGCCGGCAATACCCGGTCGAGCATCCACAAGGCAACGCCCAGCAGCAGGAAGCCAAAGAAAGATTTAACCGCCTCCATCCAGGCACCCGCCTTGGGCAGGAGTTTTCCGGCAGACGCGCCGAATACGATCAGCGGAGCGCCCATGCCCAGGCTCAGGGCAAACAATGCAGCGCCACCGCGGAACATGTCACCTGCCTGGCCAATCACTGCCAGGGCGGCGACCAGGGGTGGGGCCACGCAAGCGGAGACGATCAGCGCCGAAAGGGCACCCATGACCACCGTGCCCAGGTATGACCCACCCTGCCGGTTGCTGGCCATGGAAAGCCGGGTCTGCAAGGAAGAGGGCAGTTGCAGTTCATAGAGCCCGAACATGGCCAGGGCCAGGGCTACGAACAGGCCGCTGAACAGGACGATGATCCAGGGCTGTTGGAATACCGTCTGGGCCTGCTGTCCTACGGCGGCAAATGCGACCCCGGCAATAGTGTAGGTCAGGGCCATGCCGGCGACGTAGGCGATGGACAGCGACAGTGCCTTGCGGGTGGTTACCTCTCCTCCCTGGCCGACAATAATTCCAGACAGGATCGGGATCATGGGAAGCACACAAGGGGTAAACGCCAGCAGCAGACCCAGGCCGAAGAAAGTGGCCAGGACCAGGGCCAGGTTGCCGTCCCGGATCAGTCCGGCCAGGCGATCCTGTTCAGATACCATGGGTGCGTCAGCGGACCCTGCAGCGGGGAGTAGTTCTGCGGAGGCGGGAATCTCGATAAGCAGCCGTCTGGAAGCCGGCGGGTAACAGATCCCGTCTTCGGCGCAGCCCTGGTAGCCCAGGGTCAGTTCCATGGTCAGTCGCTCCTGGACGCTACGCTGAAACGGCAGGATGACCTGGGCTTGCTCGTAATACACCTCACTTTCACCGAAGAATTCGTCGGTCTTGATTTTTCCGACCGGGAACTCGGGGAAGCCCATCTGGATGTCGGCGCTGCCGACCGTGACCGTCAGCTTGTCCTTGTACAGGTAGTAACCCGGCGCGATGATCCAGGTCACCGCCGCGGTGTTTTTGTCCAGGATCGATACGTTGGATTGAAATGCTTCGTCCGGAGACAGGAAGGGCTGGCCACTGCCGCCCGGTTCTGAAAGCCAGTCGGTCAGTACCTTGCTGCTACTGGATTGTCCGGCGGAGGGCTGGGAGGCGGCTGGGCCGGGCAGGATTACCGTGGAGGTCCAGTCTTGCGGCGGATAGCACATGCCCATGTCGGCGCAGCCCTGGGAGCGCATGCTCAGTTCAACGCTCTTCAGACCGGCCGGGGCGGTGTAGGGAATACGGATGGACTGCTTGCCACGGTAGATTTCCTGCTCGCCGAAGAATTCGTCGTAGTGGTTTTCGCCCACAGGATAAATTGGGTCCGACAGTTCCAGTCCCGGAGTTTTTGCCGTGAACCTGAATCGATCCCGGTACAGGTAATACTCAGGCTGGATATCAAGGTGAACAGTGATTTCCCGCGCGTCGGCATCCACCGTATAGGGGTAGGCCAATTCCGGTCTGAGTGGATCTGCGCCAGCTGCCCATAATAGGGGGATCAGCAGGAGAGCCGTTAAGTGCTTGAATTTCATAGCTTCAATCGATTTTTTGCGTGGCAGGCGTTCAGCGTGAACCAGAATCCTCTCCGGCTGGGCCCACGCTGTCAATAATCCATTCCACGTATCCGGCAAGTCCTGAAGTAACTGAGACCGCCAGCACTTCCGGAAGTTCATAGGGGTGGAGCTCGAGAATCCGCTTTTCCAGGGCAGGGTAGACCTGGTCAGAGGTCTTTAAAATCAGCTGAACCTCCGAGTCCGTATGGACCTTACCTTTCCA